>DRGT01000038.1 GCA_011055585.1 Candidatus Nitrosopumilus sp.
GAAAAAGCTGATGAGGCCATTAGTGCTGGTATAAAGGATGCAGACAAAGCATTTCAAGAAGGAATCAAAAAGGCCGATGAAGCTCTTGATGCTGGAATAGATTTAGGAATAATTTCTACAAAACAAGCAAGTAAAGAAGCTCAGAAGTACAGAAAGGCGGCACAAATACGAGTCAAGCAATTACAAAAACAAGCCAAAAAAGAAGCAAATCGCTTGAAAAACGAAAGCAGAAAAAAAATTAAAGAAAAGATAGCCACTGTAAAAATAAAATCTTCATCCCGCAAGGAGACTCTTCTAATACTAGTAAAACTAGGACGCTTGAGAAAGACGGGTGTTATTACAGAAAAAGAATTTCAAAAAAAGAAAAAGGAATTACTAAAGGGAGTCTGAGTACGTAGCTGACAAAATAGTTGATAATTAGAAAATATTCCTAGTTTAATTCACTTTTCAAGTTAGAGTACTAAACTAAAATGGTAAGGCCCAACGGGAGATTTGAACTCGGACACTTGTATTGTATCTTGGCAGATTAGATTAAGCTACAATTTTTTTGTTTCTTCAAAGTGATTTTCACAAACGTTGATTAGTTTGCCGTTAAAATCAATTTGTTTTGTTGCCTTTTTTCCACATTCCATAAAAAAGTGGCAGAAAACAGTACGATTTGAATTTAATACAGCTTCAGTCAAAAGATCTATAGAATTTCTTGGCTCTTTAGGATCGTATAGTGACAAAGCCAAAATGAAATAATCGAAGCACCAATATTAACTATATTTTTGAACCTTCGATACGAACTGTTAATGGTTTTGTGCATAAGTGGGTCTAAAATTGTCCCAAAAACGGTACTTGGTCCTACCAGACCCGCTCTCATTTCATTAATTCTTTGACTTTTTTGGAAAGATTTCCAAAGGAATTTGTTACTTCGTTATCCCTTGCCGTAGTTCCTGTTCGATATGCATTGATTTTTTTGATCCTGTTTGAAATCATTCGCTTTTGTTCTCCAAATCCTGAAGAGCCCTCAGAACTCCTATCCTTCAATGATGACGAAATTGTGGTGGATTGAACAATAATTGATACAAGTTTTGCATCAACCTTTGTATCTTGAATTGATTTTTTAATTTCAGCAGTTGAAAGATTTGAAAGTGATTTTTTTGCCTGGTGTGCAGTTTGTACAAGCTGGCCTGTAACTTTGTGGCTAGTTCGGAATGGAATTCCCTTCTGGACTAGTTTTTCAGCAATATCTAAAGCAATTAGATAGCCTCCTTCTGCGGCTTTTTTCATTTGTTTTTCATTTACAGAAAGTGTAAGCAACATGGATTTTAGCACAAGTAGTGTAGAGATTGAAATTTTAGATGTTGACCAAATTGCAGATTTTATTTGCTGCAAGTCCCGTCCATATCCAGTTGCAAGTCCTTTTATGGTTGCTAAAATTCCCATAAGATTTCCAATTACTTGAGAAGTTTTTCCTCGTGTAAGCTCTAAAATATCTGGATTTTTCTTTTGAGGCATTACACTAGATGGAGAAGTAAACTCGTCAGCTAATTCAATAAACGAAAATTCAGATGTTGACCAAATCACAAAATCTTCAGCAATCTTACTGAGATTAGTCATAAGAATAGCTACTGCTGCCACATATTCTGCAACAAAGTCGCGAGTACTTGTTGCATCTATAGAATTTTCTACAATTCCTTTAAAGCCAAGCATCTTTGCAGTGCTTTGCCTATCTATTGGAAGACTTGTACCACCAATTGGACCAGCTCCTAATGGACTTTGATTAACCCTACCATAAATTACATAAAGCCTATCGACATCTCGGAAAAATGAATCGGTATAAGCTAAAAGATAATGAGAGAAAACTCCAGCTTGTGCTTGTTGCAAATGTGTGTAAAGTGGCATTATGGTTTTTTGATGTTGCTGTGCTAAAGATACTAACGCCTCTATAGTATCTAAAAGACAATTACACAAAATGTTAATGTCATCTCGAATTTTCATGCGTATATCAAGGGAGATTTGATCATTTCGTGAACGTGCAGTATGCATTTTTCCACCACTCACAGAGCCTGCTTTTTTGATAACAAGTGATTCAATTAACTCGTGAATGTCTTCTGCGCCAGATTTTTTATCAAACTTTTCTTTTTTCAGAGATTCTAATGCTTGAAGAATTTTTTTTACATCAGATTTTGAAATTATTTTTTTTTCATAAAGCATGATGACATGTGCTTGGCTGCCAAGTATGTCGTACAGTGCAATCTCTACATCATCTGAAGTTGATGAGACATAGTCTAGCGTAATTTTATTAAGATCATTTCCAAAACGAGACCGATACAACACCATAGGTTCTAGAATAGTTATATATAGCATAGACGCTTTGTCGTTCATGTCCCAAGACGTAAAGCAACTGCGAGTCAAAATATTTGATGAGCTTTCAAAAATTGTAGACCCTGAAATTAATACAACAATTACTGAACTAGAGTTAATTGACGAAGTTGATATTTCAGATGGAAATGTTAAAGTTGATTTACACTTAACCAGTCCATTCTGTCCTGCAGTTTTTGGTTTTAAAATCTGCCAAGACGTTCATGACAATCTTCTAAGAGTAGATGGAATTAATGATGTAAAGGTTAATGTCTCAAACCACTTTATGGCAGAGCAGATTAACAATCAGGTAAACAATAGTCCAAACCCGAACAAACAGGTTAGCTAGCTTCTAAAACCTAGTAAATATCCTCTAAGAAGCTGAATTCCCATAGCAGGATCTACTCCTTTTGGACAAACTTGGCTACACGAGCCTGCAAAATGACATCTCCAGATTCCATGAGAATCATCAATGATTTTGAGTCTGTCATCTTTACCCTTGTCTCTGTTATCCGCAATGTATCGATAAGCCTGTGCAAGTGCTTGTGGTCCAACAAATGAAGAATCTGTTGCCATGGTAGGACAAACTGAATTGCACAATCCACATTTGATGCAGTTTGCAAACTGAATGTATTTCTCTACTTCTTCGGGAGTTTGCAAAAGTTGTGTAGTTTTTTCAGTGATTTCAGAGTCTTCACTAATTACAAATGGTTTTATTGATTTGTGAGTTTTGAACATTCTATCAAAGCTGACTGCCAAGTCTCTAATGATTGGAAAGTTGTTCATTGGCGCTACTTTTACAATATCCGAGTCTAGCTCACTAATTTTTGTAAAACATGCCAGTCTTGGTCTTCCGTTAATTATCATTCCACATGATCCACAGGTTGCCTGTCTGCAAGAATATCTTACAGCAATAGAATGATCAAGGTGTTTTTTTGCTTCTAAAATTACATCAAGAACTGTAGTCCATTTTTGATATGGGATTTGAAAATCTATCCATGTTTTTTCACTATCTGTGGCAGGGTTGAATTTTGGAATACGAAGTATAATTGTTTTTGCTGGTGAAGCCAAACTGTTTGTTTTTTCTTCTGCTAAAGTTGGAATTTGTGCCATTAGACGATCCCCATACTTGTCATGAATATAGTCCTTGAGCCGTATGCAATAACTGCAACCATAGCTGCCACACAACCATACGAAACCGCTTTTTCATACATACGTCCTTGTTTTAGTTCAATCAAAATTGTTCGTAGTCCATTAAATCCATGTATTGCAAGTAAAATCAAAATGATTTCTAACATTCCTGCATACGGCAAGTACTGATAGTTTGCAATTACACTTTCATATTCTAATGACTCTGCAAAGTTTTGTGTCATTCTCATCAAAATGTGAATTGCAACAAATGCAATTGCAGCTAGTGCAGTTCCATAATGAATTTTCATAATATGGCTTTCTCTCATTTTACTCACCAAACATTACGGCCAAACCGTACATCATTGCGATTGCAGCAAGAACTATTGCAGAATAGATTGTAATTTTGTGTCTATAGTTTTGGGATTTTGATATGTATGGATAGTCAGCTCTTCCTGGTTTTCCAACACCAACTCCTCCTTGTCCAAGCATTACTCGAATTCCGTTAACAGTATGAAAAACACTCATTCCAATTACTAGTGCAAGAATTATGTGTCCTTCAGTAGTTTGTGTTAATTCTAAAAATTCATCCCATCCTACTTTTCCTTTAAGGATCATACTAGTTTCATAAATGTGAGCAACAAAGTAAGCAAGTAAACCGAGCCCAGATAATCTCATTAACCAATATGCAAGTCTTTCAATCCCATACCTTGTTGGGTTTGCCATTCCTCTGATTCCTTCTTTGTTTTCATCCACTGTTGACATCAGTACTTCCTCTCAACTGGTTTGTAATTAGTTATTGTTACTGGATGAGTTTTCATTATTGGCTCTTTTGAATCATAATATGCTAGTGTATGGTGTAGAAATTTAGTGTCATCTCTTTTTGGATAATCTGTTCTGGCGTGAGCCCCTCGAGATTCTTTTCTATTAATTGCTCCAATCAACACAACCTCTGCTACTCTAAATATTGAATCAAGCTCCATAACATTTGAGAAATTTGTATTGTATTCTTTGGCTTGGTCATCAACGTGCTTCCAAGTTTGTTTCCTGAGATCTCGAAGTTTCTTTAATCCCTCTACAAGTCCTGCCTCATCTCTGTAAATATATGCATTTGAGTTCATCATATCTGTTAGCTGTTGTCTTATTTCATATGGATTAGCACTTCCTTTTCCCCGGAAAATTCCATCATAGATTCTTTTTTCTTCATTTTCTACAAGAAATTCTGGAAACGGTTCTGATGTTGATTCTTTTTCTATGTAATCAACTGCAAGAGATCCAGTAATCTTTCCCCAAAGAATGCATTCGGATGTAGAGTTTGCTCCAAGTCTGTTTGAACCATGTGTACTGTTGCATGCAGCTTCGCCAGCTGTCCAAACTCCATGCAGTTCTGTTGCACCATCAATGTTGCAATGAATTCCACCCATCATATAATGACAAACAGGTCTTACATCCAAAAGTTCCTGAGAAGGATCAATTCCAGAAAACTTGATAGAAATTTCTCGGATTCCTCCTAGTTTTTCCTTTATCACCTCATCACCAATGTGCCTCAAATCCAGTTTCATGCAATCCACACCTGTTTCGTGCTTGTAACCACGTCCTCCATTCATTTCTGTAATCATGGCTCTTGAAACAATGTCTCTTGGTGCAAGCTCCATTTGTTTTGCTGCATAATTTTTCATGAATCTCTCTCCTTTGTTGTTTAGAAGATAACCACCTTCGCCTCTGGCACCTTCTGTGATTAAAATTCCAGATGGCAATATACCAGTTGGATGAAATTGTACAAATTCCATATCTTTTAATGCAATTCCAGCTCTGTATGCCATATCAAGACCATCAGGTGTTGATGAATAAGCATAAGTTGAAAAACTGTACAACCTTCCTGCACCACCTGTTGCAATTATCAAAGCTTTAGCTTTGATTTGATAGAATGTTCCAGATGAAAGCTCAATTGCTGTTAGTCCACGGAATGTTTGTCCGTCATGAATTATTGATGTTGCAAACCATTCGTTGAGAAATTCAATATTATCAAACTTTTGGCAAGTATCATACAATGTTTGCATTTCATAAAAACCAACCTTATCAGATGCATAAGTTGCTCTTGGAAAGCTGTATCCACCAAACCATCTTTGATCAATTTTTCCGTTTTCTCTTCTGGACCAGGGCATTCCCCATCTTTCCATTTGATAAATTTCTTTTGGCATTTCTTTGCAAAGTCTTTCAGCAACATCTTGATCAGCTAAAAAGTCACTTCCTTTTATCGTGTCATAGATGTGTGATTCGATTGTATCACCTTCATCTTCAAAAATTACAGCAGCAGTTCCACCTTCAGCAGAAACAGAATGTGAACGCATAACTTGAACTTTGGAAATTACTCCGATCTTTACTTTAGAATTTTTTTTTGAAGCTTCTATAGCTGCTCGCAAGCCAGCCAAACCCGATCCACAAATAACTAAATCAAATTCTATAGACTCGACCATTTCGCACTTTGTGCTCTGAAAATTGGTTAAATATGTATTGTAGAATGATCGGCAAATTTTCGATTAGAAGGGTTTTTATATATCGCTAGCGATATCGCTAGTGATGATATCTCAATGGTTACAAAGAGTTGGCAGTTCCATACCTAGAGGATTTTCAAGATACTACATTTTGGAGCTTTTGAAAAAGGACCCACATACAGGAAAAGAGATCATTGATCATGCAACAGAAGAGAGTGAAGGAAATTGGAAACCATCACCTGGTTTAATCTATCCTTTGCTTGGCAGATTATTGGATGAGGGATTGATTGAAGAAACTAAAGATGGCAAGTACCAAATTACAAAAAAAGGAAAATCTACTGCAGAAGACGTTGAAAAAATCAATGACGTTGTAAAAAAACAGCTTGAGGTCTTGTTTAGATTGGGAAATGTTGGAAAGTTTGTTGCCATAGATATACTTGAAAAGGTTACAACCATGGGCTCTCTACTAAGTGCTAATGCCTCTAACATGACCAAAGAGGAAACTGAGAAGTATAGAAAATTCCTAAAATCGGAACTGCAAAAAACTGAAAGTAATATTACTAAGAAAAAAGGGAAAAAAATTAAAATAGATTAGAAATTTCCTATTAGAATTTTTATCTTAAATTGAATTCTTAAATTGCTTCCTAAATGATTTACAGTCAGAATCAGCCAAACGTAGAGGTTCAGGATACCACATTTTATCTAAAATTAGTTTTTTGGCAATTCTAGTTCCAGTTTTAAGATTAATTTTATGGCCTACGCTCACATAGATTTTCTTATTGTTATTCTTTATTTCAAATCCTAGAATTTTTCCATTAAACTCCACTGTAGAATCAGTTTTTACCTTTCCACACAGAATTTTTTTTGCTATACCAATCGTTGGTTTTTTGGTTTTTATTCCAATAAAACATGCTAATCCACATAATCTCGGATGTAATCTTCCATGACCATCAATTAAAAGAATATCAAAATTTGTTTCAAGTTTGTTTAATGCCTCAAGAATTGGTTCTGATTCTCTTAACATGAACAAGCCTGGAATGTAAGGATGTGAAATCTTCTTTGAAATTCGTGTAGTTTCAATGATATTCATGGTGTTAAAATCAAGCACAATTGCCGAACAAAAAGCCCTTTTTTCATTATAAGAAACATCAACTCCACATATGGTTTTAATTTTTTTAGGGAAGCAATTTTTTGAAATTACCTTTTTTGATAATTCTTTCTGAAGTTTTATGGTCTGAGATTCTAATTTTGATGTCATTTTCTCTAATATGATATTCATTTAAAATCATAAATAATTCACTTGAAAACGTCTTGTAATTGATGAACCTAAAACAGATGTTAAGGGAAAAGAAACCTCTTGTAATTCCAGGAGTTTTTGATGCAATTGGCGCAAAAATAGCAGAACAGGTTGGTTTTAATGCAATGTTTCAGACAGGTTATGGAACATCTGCCACTTTATTTGGGATGCCTGATTATGGTTTTATTGGCTCAGCAGAAACCGTTGATAATGCAAAAAGAATTTGTCGTACAGTCTCAGTTCCAGTAATTGTAGATGCAGATACTGGTTATGGAAATGCACTAAGTGTTTGGAAATTAGTTAAAGAGTTGGAAGCAGCTGGCGCATCTGGAATTTTTCTTGAAGACCAACGTTGGCCAAAAAGATGTGGTCACATGCAAGGAAAAGAAGTTGTTTCTCAAGAAGAATATGCTGAAAAACTTGGAGCTGCACTTGATGCAAGAACTAGTAAAAACTTTATCATTGTTGCTCGAACAGATGCACGAGCAACAGAGGGTCTTGATAAAGCAATAGAGCGTGGGTTATACAATAAAAAAATAGGTGCTGATGCAATTTTTGTTGAAGCGCCAAAATCAATAGCAGAAATGAAAAAAATTGGCAAATCAATCAATGCGCCTCTTGTTGCAAACATGATTGAAGGAGGTGCAACTCCAATTAGTTCTGCTCAAAGCCTATACAAGATGGGATATAAGATAATTCTCTATCCACTTTCAGTACTATTTGCAAACACTTTTGCAACAATGAATATTCTAAAAGAGCTCAAAAAAACTGGCACTACTACCAAATTTAGGAACAAAGTAGTAAGTTTTGATCAGTTTAATGATCTAGTTGAACTCAAAAAGTTTCGTAAATTAGAGAAGAAATACGGATTTTCAAAAAGGGGATAAAACAAAAAAAGAAAAGCGAATTGATTATGAATTTCGCTTTATTTCAATGTCAATTGTTGAAACATTTCGTGTTTTGCCGTCCTGTGACTCGAGCGACTCAGAACCGATTTTGATGTTTCCTATAGTGTATCCAGCATTTTCAGTCTTGCGTGCGACGATTTGTGCTACATCTACTGCACGACCAATGCTCATACCTCTAGCTTTTATACTCACTGTAGGCAAGTTTGCCAATTGAATTAGCGTTGATGTAACATACGCCATCAATGGTTTCTTACCGATATAGATTGTGTCTCTGCTTCCAGTAGTTTCTTTGGTCACAGAAGACTGTTCGTTTTCTGTCGACATAACCCATCAACAATTTGAGGATAATTTAAATCTAAGAATGCGTATTTTAAAGGTCATAGGGGTTTTATGAAAAAATTACTTCTCTTTGGGCAATAGATAGGGAATTTTTATGAGTGAATCTTTAGATGAAATCAACAAAGTTTTAGATTCTGGTTCAAAACAAGAAAAAATTAAGATCTTAGAATCATTAAATGATACAAGCGATCCCAAAATTATTAACAAAATAATTACATTGTTAGATGATCCCGAAATTGAGGTTAGAGGAGAGGTTTTTAGTGTATTAGTACTAAATGAAAATAATATTTCTGAATCTTTAATAAAAAATCTAAGTTCAGAAAGTAAAAACGTAAGAGGTTTTTCTGCACTTGTACTAGCAAACAGAAAAGATTCAGATGCAATACCATCAATCATCAATCTTACAAATGATTCTAGTTCAATGGTTAGATCTTGCGCGTTAGGGGCATTAGGTTATCTTAAAGCTGCTCAAGCAAGCAAAGTAATTCATAATTGTCTTTCAGATAGTAATTTAGAAGTGAAAAAAAGTGCTATCAAGGCAGTAATTGACATTGGCGACAAGATTCCACTAAAAGAGATTAACGAAATTTCAAAAGAAAAAGACGAAGAGTTAGAAAAGTTACTAGTGTTAGCAAAACAAAATTAAAGTGGACCGAGTGGGATTTGAACCCACGATCTCACCCATGCCAAGGGCGTATCCTACCAGTCTAGACGACCGGCCCAATTGATCATTTCAAAAATGTGATC
>DRGT01000039.1 GCA_011055585.1 Candidatus Nitrosopumilus sp.
AAATTGAAGAAGGTAGTTATCAATTTGGGTTTGTTCCAAATGGGGATAGCCCTCAAACATTGACAATTTCTCTCTCAGGGCCTAATTATTATTACATTAAAAAATTTGTACTGAACTCAGAATCTCATGAAACAGGAATTTCTCAATATTATACTTGGAGCTATACTGGAGATGGGGAGTCAACAATAGAGATTTCTTCTCAACAGATTCAGATTACAATAAATCCTCATGAAAACTATAATGGTCCAGTATCAGTTTTTTTGAAAACGCGATCCTAAAAGAAAGTAAGGTGGCGTGATCCCTCTCAGCAGAACTTTGAGAGATTACCTCTCTTGTCAAGATTTTTCGCTTGACGCCTAGCTTGTTCTGCAGGACCACGCAAGTTTAGTCGATAGAAATTACATCCATCGGCATCATTTTATGTATGATTTTAAAGTATTTAATATTTAACATAAAATTTTACAAAAAATACCAGGGAAATAATGAATATTTCGTGCATAAATTAGTGAATTGTAAGGTGATCCTACGATTTTCAGAATTTTTGTTATGATTCAAACCAATTAATAGTATAATCAGGAGATTTTGATGTTGAAGCCTGAAAAGAAAAAGAAGATCAAATTGATAATTTTACTTGCATCAATTTGGTTTGTTGTAACTTTACCTTTGCCATGGATTGTAAATAATCCAGATATTCCTGAATCTGCATTTGTCAGTATTTTGGCCATAATTGGAGTAATCTCCATTCCGTTTGTAGTTCTTGGAGTTGTCTGGACACTAAAACCCGAACTTACCACCTGAGAAATAAATTAAAAAAATTATGGATGTTCCCAAACTTCCTTTTGAAACAAATCTTTCTGAGCTACAAATCGCTGTAAATGCAGTAATAGATGCTGGAAAAGAAATTCTTCAAGTGTACAGTAAAGATTTTTCTTCTGATGTAAAAATCGATGATTCTCCTATTACTGAAGCAGATCTGAAAAGCAACAAGATTATCAAAAATATTCTTTCAAAAACAAATTTCGATATTCTTTCAGAAGAAGACAAAGATGATGAAAAGCGATTAGGGAAAAATAAGATTTGGATAATTGATCCTCTTGATGGAACTACTGATTTTGTAAACCGGACTGGAGAATTTACAGTAATGATTGCACTGGTTGAAAATAAGAAACCGATTTTAGGAATTATTTATTGGCCAACAGAGAAAACATTATTTTTGGCTCAGAAAGATTTTGGAGCTTGGAAGTTTTCAAATGATTCTTGGGTAAAAATTTCAGTTAGTGATATTTCCGAATTAGAAAAATGCAGAGCAGTAGGAAGTAGACATCATCTTTCAGAAAACGAAAAAGCCTTGTTGAAAAAACTCCAAATTTTAGACTTTACTAGTATTGGAAGTTCACTTAAAGTTGGAAAAATTAGTTCAGGTGCTGCAGATGTTTATCTAACAACAACGGATAAGATGAAAGAATGGGATACTTGTGCCTCTTATTGTATAATATCTGAAGCTGGTGGAAAAATGACTGACATGCAAGGAAATGATATGTCATATAATAATAAAATTGTAAACCACCAAAATGGGATTCTTGTAACAAATGGTCTAGTTCACGATAAGATAGTAAATGAATTCAAAAAATTATAGCAAGTTTTTTGATTTTAGATATTCTGTAATTGCCTGAGCACTTTCATCGAGAGTCTGTTTTTCTGTATCCACTGTGAAGTCTGGATTTGGTGGAGCCTCATAAGGATCATCTAGTCCTGTGAAGTTTTTGATTTCACCTGCCCTTGCTTTTTTGTACATTCCTTTTACATCTCGTTCTTCACATTTGTCAAGAGAGCATTTTATGTAGACCTCTAAAAATTTTTCATTATCATCAACAATTTTTCTAGCGTTTTCTCTGTTTTCTATATATGGGCTAACTAGAGATACACCAACTGAAACTTTGTGTTTAAGAAGAAGTTTGGCTAGGTGTGCCACTTTTTTGTTATGTTCGTCTCTACCTTCTTTTGAAAAGTCCTTTGGTGAAAGCCATTCTCTTAGCTCGTCACCATCAAGCATAGCTAGGTTAGGAATTGTTTCTTGAAGCTTTCTTAGAATCGTTGTTTTTCCAGAACAGGGAAGACCAGTCATCCAAATTACAAATACCATTGCAATCTACAAAAAAAATTACTTCTTAAAGACCTTACGATAATTATTGGTTTTTGAACCACGGTTGTTGTTCCAGAGAATCAATTTCTTTAATCATCTCACCAATTTTTTTTGTAATGCTCATTACTGATTTGAACTGTTCATACATTTCTTGTTCTTCTTCTTTTGAAAGTACTGTTTGTTCTGCCTGATCAAAAAAGTTTTCTTCTTTTGAAATATGATCAATTAGATAAATTGAGTAGGTTCTAAGAAATCTTGCTATAGGTTCTCTAGCATCTTCTCCTTTTTTCCAGCGTCGAAGATGTTTTGATATTTGTCTCGCTATTCGTCGACCAAATTCATGCTCGATCAACAAGGTTCTGATTTCTTTTTTTAAAGAATCATAGCTTGCGACGCATGGAAAATAGGAATTTTCTTCCCTAGAATAATGAATTGAATCTAGAAATTCAGAGATTATAATTGTGATTTTTTCTATATCTGAAAAAGGAATATCTTTTCCATCATAAAGTGCTTGATAACATTTTGAAATTACTTTTTCAAGTCGTTTAATTTGCTTATGATCATTTCTTAAAGTTTCTGTCGCACTCAATTAGAAAACTAAAAATCTTTTGTTTTAATTTGTATCTATTTTCAAGTAATAATAACATCTGTACCAATCAAGCTTGACTGATTCGCCTTTTAAGTAGACGAAAAGTAGTGGGGTTTGGACATGAATTTGATATTTTTTAGTCTAGTGGATTTATTCAAGTCTTATTTCAATGACAATTTTTCAGGACTAGAAAAAATTTTTGAATCAAATTTTCTTGTAGAGAGTTGGATAGATTTTCAGCAATCAGTTGGGGTTCTTTCAGGATCTGATATGGTAATTGCTTCAGCACCCATTGTTTTGTTAGCTGCAGGAATAACAATTTTTCTGGGTGTTGCTGGAGAAGCATTTTTCAAGCGAACTGGAATTCCTGATATTGCATTTTTGATGGTTTTAGGAGTAATTATTGGTCCTGTACTTGGAATTATTCAACCCGAAGTTGTTGTTGAAGTTGTTCCATACTTTGCAGCTATTGCACTGATAATCATGATGTTTGATGGTGGACTAAATATGGATATCAGACATGTTGCAAAAACTGCGCATTTTTCACTTCTTCTTGCACTATTGAGCTTTGTTATGTCGGTAATTATTGTCATGTTGTTTGCCCATTATGGGTTAGGATGGGAGTGGTTAGATAGTATATTACTTGGTTCTATGGTTGGTGGAAGTAGTTCTGTAATTGTTTTTGGTCTTGTTAGAAACTTTCGAGTTTCCGAAGAAACAAGATCAATGCTTAGCTTTGAATCGGCCATTACTGACATTTTAGCAATCATAATTGCTTTCATTTTGTTTGAAGCGATTCTTACTTCACAGTTTGATTTAGAACTTTTAGGTCAAACAATTGGCCGTGCAGTCACAGTTGGTCTTATTCTTGGATTAGGTGTTGGAATTCCTTGGATGTATATAACAACAAAGCTTGCAAATGCTCAACACAGCTACATGCTAACTCTTGGAATATTGTTTGTTCTATTTTTTATGGCAAATGAGTTTGGAGAATCTGGTGCATTAACTGCGCTAGTGTTTGGTTTAATGTTAGGAAATAAAAGTCATTTATCTAGGATTCTAAAATTCAAGCTGCCAAAAATTGAGGCTGATGATTCAATGCACAGTCAGTTAACGTTTCTTGTGAGATCATTTTTCTTTGTATTTGTTGGGTTGCTTGCAAGTTTTGGGCAGTTAGAATACATTTTTTTCGGTGTTATAGCCACAATGGCAATTTATGTTGGAAGAGTAATGGTTACAAAAGTTTCGCTAACAAAGAGATTTTCACGGTTGGACAAAAAAGTTACAGAGGTAATGATTCCAAGAGGGCTTGCAGCTGCAGTTTTAGCAACTTTTCCGTTGAGTTATGGTTTACCAAATGCCGAAGCATATACACAAATTATATTTTTCATAATAATGACATCTGTAATTATTACGACAATTGGTTTAGGAAAAGCAAAGAGTATTCCTCCACCAGATAATGTTGAAGGCGGATTTGTAAAAAAATCTCCTAATGGGAAAGATGAAACTGAAAAAAACGATAAACCAAAGATTGTAAAATTGAGTGATTCTGAAAAAAACAGATTATAAATCAAGATGTTCTTTTAGGCCTTTGTAGCGATTTCTGATTGTTACCTCTGTAACATTTGCGGCCTCTGCAATGTCTCTTTGTGTTTTATCTTCACCATTTTTTACACATGATAGATAAAGTGCTGCAGCTGCAAGGCCCATCGGATCTTTTCCAGCTGATACTTCATTTTTTTGCGCTTGTTTAAGAACTTTAATTGCATAACGTTTTGTTTTTTCTGTTATTCCAATTCTGCTAGCGATTCTTGCAACACATTGAATTGAATCAGTTACTGGCATTTTTAGATCCAGTTCTTTTACAAGTAATCTGTAACATCTTGCAATATCTTTTCGTTTGATGTTGGCTGCAAGTTCTACATCTTTTAGATTTCTTGGAGTATTAGTGTCACGACATGCTGCATATAACGCGGATGCCATTAATGCTGAAATTGATCTTCCTCTTACAAGACCTTTTTCTAGTGCTTTTCTATAGATGTAAGCTGCTTTTTCAATAACAGCATCAGAAATTGCAAGTTTATCTTTTAATCGATTTAATTCGCTGAAGGCTTGTCTAAAGTTTCTATCAATTGGCTCATGAACCTGACTTCTACTGTCCCAAGTTCTGAGACGCTCAATAGTGGTTTTCATTGAAGTAGTAAGTGGTTTACCAGAAGCATCTTTGTTAATTGGATTGATGATTGTTGCAAGACCCATGTCGTGCATTGTTAAAGAAGTTGGAGCTCCTGCTCTTGCTCTGTCACCATGTTCATCTTGTGTAAATGAACGCCATTCCGGACCAGATTCTTGTAATTTTTCAGATAAAACAAAGCCACATTTGGAGCAAAACATCTCACCAGAATCATTATCGGTAACGAGTTTTCCTCTTGCACATCGAGGGCACATTTGTTGATTTGATGCTTGCCGTACCATAATATCACGAATTTACAGATTTCTTCTTCAAAGGGATTTATGAATCAACAAGTTTTCGGTGAGACTAACTAGGCAACATAGAAAAGTCCTCAAAACTGAGAAAAAATGTGCTATAATGAGATTGTTGATAATACTACCAATGATTCTACTACTTTTCATAGTGATTATTCCCACTGCTGATGCTGCTACAATTAAACAAACAATGGAAGGAGGAATGGATGTAGCGATCGCACATCCTGACGCTGCAGTAATAGATAGAATAATTACAATTTCTTTTCTAGTTAAAAACAACGGTTGGGAAGACAAACAGGATATAACTTTTACTTTTGGTCCAAGTAATGTTATCATTTCAGTAGAAAAAGATTCAATTCAAATTGAAAAAATTGCAGCTGGTGGATCATATGGAGAAACTGTTGATTTTAGAATTGCGTCTGATGCTTCACTAGGTTCACACTTTTTAAATTTAGAATATTCTCAAGTTTTGCTTGCAAACAATGAAGAAGCACAACCACCAACTCAAACAAACATTGCTGTTCCAATTTTAATCATAGATCGGCCCAGAGTGACAATTCATACTGCTACTCCTGAATCATTATTTACAAATGCAGAATTTTCATTTACAGTTGAAATTATTTCAGAAGATATTGACATTAATGATGTAAAACTAGAGATTATTCCTCCTCAAGACATTAACTTTAGAGGAGAAACCTTGCATACATTTACTTCAATTCAGAAAAATGTTCCAATCTCTATAACATCTAGAATTATTACACCTTCTCAAGAAATAAACACCCAATACAATATTCCATTCCAAGTTATAGTTACTTATACTGATGACGCTGGTCAAGAAAATACTGATTCAAAAACAGTTTCTCTAATAATGCGTCCAAGAACATTCATGGAGCTAACAACTGATGGAGGAATTTGGATAGGAGATTTTTTCATAGCTCCTTATGTTAGTCTTGGAACGATAATTGGAATT
>DRGT01000040.1 GCA_011055585.1 Candidatus Nitrosopumilus sp.
GCTATCTTTACTGCAAGTGGAAATATTAGATGATGATCTATTTTCGCTTTTGGTTTTTGGAACTCTTATGACTATGATAATATCAAGCGTTGAGCTTCAACGTAAGTTAAAGAAAATTATACATGTCAAAGTAGGCACATCAGAGCTTGGACTGATTCCAGTATATTTCAGAAGAGTTGTATCAGATGTTCCTGCTATTGCGGTAACTAATACGGAATTTTTAAAGACAACACCAGAGATTATCATTAAAGAGTTTCTTGAAAATAATGATATTAACAAAAAATCATTTCTAGTGTTTGATGAACAAAATAAACTTGTAGGAATAGTTTCAAAACGTGAAATTGATAAATTCCATAAAAAAACTCGCGATATTACAACGATTGCGGATGTGATGTACAAAAAATTTCATACAGTCTTGCCTCAAGACTATCTCTTTACAGTAATTCAGAAAATGAATTCTCATCCCTTTGATATTATACCTGTTATTGATCCTAGTAAAGATGGAAAAGTGGTTGGAATAGTAACAACTGAGGGTATAATGAATTTATTAACAGAAACTAAGGAATCCTAAAATTTCTGGGCATTGGGTAATCATAGTAAGATTATGTTGCTAGATTGGTGTTGATTTTACGTGATGATATTTAGTCAGGATTTTCCAAAACCACCTAATTTTGATGTCCAACCAATCTTCTTTGCATTACTAGATTTTTTACCAAAATTGTCTAATAATTCATAGGTTATCGTGAACCCATTACCTACTATGGTATCATTTTTTGAGAAATTATTCTTACTGTTGACAAACTCTGGGGGTAAATTCTTAATCTTTTTGATTTTTAATTCTCGAAGTCGAATTGTTTTTCCATTTTCTAATTTTATAATTGCATCATCACTTAATCCTTGAACAGAAAAGTCCTCAAAGAATCTGATAAAGCCGCCTTCTTTTAATTCAATTTTAACATCATAAGTTAATTTATGACCATAGATCAGAATTTCTCTAGCCTTTATCTTTACATCATCTTCCATATTGAGAATTATCAAAGAATCACTTTCTAAAGAAACAGTGTTTGCAGCATTTTCTACAACGATTTTTCCATTTGGAGCAATTAGATGAGTTCTGTGTTCTTTGATTGTGTATAAACCGACTTTACCTGTTGGATCCTGGACTCTATCTTTTTTTCCAAACACATTACCAACAATTACGTCACCATGATCTGAAGTAATCTTTGCACCATTTTCAATTTTATATTTATTTTCTAGAGGATTTACAAGTTTAAAATCGCCTTTTGTAGTTTTAATATCAGTTTTGTGATCTTTACTCCAAGAGGGGCTAGTGATATTACCTTGCATTATTATTGGTCCATCATACTTGAGATCTCCTGCCTTGTAGTTTCCTTTTATTGAGAGTGCTCCATTTGCCTTTCTTTCAAATTCTAATTCACCAAGTGTTTTTGAACCAAAAAGTCTGATTCCTGTTGCGTTAGCTCTGTTTAGTGAACTTGCCCATTCTTCAGCAACTTTCATATCTTTAGAAAGATTTTCCGCTAGAACCTTGTTTCTTATAATTTCTTCCTCTTCATCAAAAGTGTAAACTTTGGATTTTCTTCTTCTTTCTTCAGGAGAGTCTGGATATTTTTTACCAAGCTTTAGATCATCATACGCTTGTTTAATTTTTTTAAATAGTTCAATGTCTCCGCCTCTATCGGAGTGATGTTCAAGAGCTAATTTTCGAAATGCATCTCGAATTTCTTTTTTTGTGGCGCCTTCATGAACACCGAGAATTTGATAATTATTTTCTACCATTTTTTTCTCCATATAATGAGGTTTTTATCAGCTTTAATAATTAATTTCGATATTTCTTGAATATTTTGATTACTTCTTCATCGGAAACTTGGTCAAAACTTTTGTAAAACTGTCCAACAGCAGCAAATTCATCTGGAACTTCCAATGATACAATTGATGATACGTTTTTTTTCATTAATTCAAAAACGCTTGCAGGCATAACAGGTATAGCCAAAATTATTTCTTTGACGTTTTGTTTTGTTAACCAATTTAAAATTGCAAAAACTGTTGAGCCTGTTGCAATTCCATCATCAACTAGAATTATTTTCTTATCTGTTATTTTATATTCAGAATTACCTCTATATTCTTCTAATCTGCGTTTCACTTCTAATTTTTTTTTAGACAACTCTTCATTTAGATTTGGATCATTGGCATAGTTTTTCCAATAATTGCTTTGAAATAGTGTACCGTCATGTGTAATTGCTCCTATAGCAAATTCTGGATTATCGGAAGGAGTAATTTTTTTAGAAATTGCTATGTCTAGCTTACAATTGATTTTTTTTGCAATTTCATGACCGACTATCACTCCACCGCGAGGAATAGCTAATACTAGAAAGTCATGATTGTCAATCAAATGTATTTTATCAGCAAGTAATTTACCTGCCTCAACTCTATCTTTTATCATTATATGATTAATGTGATTTTTTTCTTATAACTCATCTTTGATTCCCTCTGCTTTCTGTTCTTTTGAAAGTTTAAAGGATGCATTTTTTTCATAATTTTTCTGACAAAGAACAGGCATATGGATCAGATTTAGAGGAAAGTAGTGCAATGTATTCTAAATGTTTATTTTTCAGATTAACGTAATATTATGCTGGGATATGAGTATACTATTAGCTCATAGGTTTGAAGAGAAGAGAATGGAAAAAGCCTTAGAAATGCTTTTGATTGATAGAAGAAACGAGTTTCGTGAGTTAGGTGCAAGTGTTTTCCCAACGGGCTCGAAACCCATAACCTCAATTAAAAATTGGGAAGAGTATCTTCTCAACTTTTGTTTAGATGTATCTGAGGCTTTCAAATGTTGGTCCGGCGATAAAGAAACGGAAATAACTTCGGCAATGAAAGCTTTGACAATATTGCGTCAGTGTTCAAAAAATAAGACGACTATGAACCAAATGACACACCTCTTGAACATAGCATTTTATCTTGCGGGAGAATTCAAAGTTATTTACAAACGATTAGAATAGTGAATACAAAATAATACAGTATGAAGAGTGGAAGCTTATTGTTAAATTTTATTTAAAAAATTTGTCAATCTGATTTCTGTATTTGAAAGTAAGTTTTCCAAAATCTTCAAAATCAGAAGCTGAAGGATACTTCATTCTCATTCCATATTGATTTATGAAAACTGATAGAGCATTACCAACAATTAGACTAAAACAGGATTCGGCCAAATTTTGTGAGTATGGAAAAGCAATTTTTATGAAAGGCAGGTATGATTCAGTTTGTCTAACCATAAATTTGATATGATTTTCAACATAATCTTGAATGTCTTTTTGGATTACCATACTATAATTTAGTCTAGGTTTCTTTTATTTCCTTATTATTTTAGATAATTATCTTATTCTTTTTTGACATTACATGAGGAACTAGTTCGAAGATCGATTTTTAGAAAATAGTTTTTATATCGATAGTTTGTCCCAGCTAACTATGATGATAAAGCTCGAATGTAAAGAGTATGGTTTTGAATGTGAGTATGTTGTTGAAGGAGAATGTGACACTAAATTAATTGAACAGTTACGTTCTCACTTTGACGCTGAGCATGGAATTGACTATTCTTCAGAGTTCATAATTCAAATGGTCATGAATAGAGGACATACAAGAGAATCAATAACTAAAGCATAGTTTTTACGCAGCATTTTTTGCGAAACAAACTAATTTTTATCGAAAATTTTGCCTGTTTGATCTTCCTTTTATTTGCCTATAACGTATAGTATGTAACAGTGGTACAGAATTATTCTACAGATTATGATGTCAAGTGTCAATTAGATACTTGCAAAACCTACCCCGTCATTACTGATGCTGAAAGAGGCGAATTACTCTGCGGGGGTTGCGGTCTTGTCCTAGTGCAAAACATAGCTGATTTGTCGCATGAAAGTCAAGGATATACGCAAGAAGAGTTCATGTCTCAAGCAAGAACTGGTCCTGCAATATCACTAACAATGCACGACAAAGGACTATCTACAGTTATTGGAAACAATGTTGATTCATCTGGTCGTGCATTATCTAGCAAAACAAAACTTGCTTTTGGAAGACTAAGACAATGGGATAAACGTAGTAAATCAAGAACTACATCTTCACTAAGTAAGGCATTTACTTTACTTAACGCAATGAAAACAAAACTTGCAATTCCAGATAATGTAGTTGAAGAAGCAGCATATCTCTATAGAAAAGCAGCCAGTTTAAAACTCACTAGAGGAAGAACTATGGCGTCTCTAGTTGCAGCTGCTCTTTATGCAGCATGTAGAGAAACTAATACTCCAAGAACACTTGATGATATTGCCGAGGTAGGAAATATAGAGAGAAGAAGCCTATCACGTGATCTGAGAACTTTGATTCTGAAATTCGATCTAAAACTAGATCAATACAATACAGCATCATTTATTGTAAAAATTTCAAACAATCTAAATCTCAGAGAAAAAACAAAGCGTGATGCTCTATCTATTTTTAAAAGATCAGAGGATGAAAATATTACATCAGGAAAACATCCAGTTGCACTTGCAGCAGCTTCACTTTATCTTGCATGTATAATTAATGGTGAAAAGATTAGTCAGAAGAAATTTGCAAAAACAGCTGGTATAAGCGATGTCACAATCAGAACAAGGGCTACTCTAATCAAGAAAACACTTGGCCTTACAAACCTAGCAGACAGTATCTAGGCTGAATTAAAAGGCGAAAAAACTTTTTCAAACACAGTATCTTTTAGTTGTATTACAAGGCTCATAATGACTTTGATTTGCTCTAGGACAACTGCGTTTAAGTTATTTAGTTTCTTGTTTAGCTCATCAATTTGGTTTTGCAAGAAGCTTTTATCAATTTTTAAATCATCAATTTGTGATTCTAGTTGACCCTTTTCTGCCTTGAGTTTTTTGTTTTCTTCTGTTAATTGTTCAAGTTTTTCTTCATCTGTTAGTCCCGGAAATGGTTCCCTAATTGGTTCTGGTTCTGGTTGGGGAATTGGTTCTGGTTCAGGAATTGGTTGCGGTATGGGAGGGGGGATAGGTACTTGATCTTCTTGTTGTGCAAAAGATTGGTTCGCTAAAACGCTAGTAAATAAAATTGAAAACAATAGTAAAGTAAAGAGACTCTTCATATCAGTGTTATAGGAAATAGTTATTGTAAATAAAAAATTATTTGAAGAAATCAAATTCTTGATCTCTTTTTTGCTTTGGTAAATCCCTCATTACAGACTGAACCACTTCGGTGTGGTTGTAGGTTAAATGTCTGAGAAACTTTGCAGATTCATCTGCTCTTGTTTCATCATCAGCTAGAAGCATTTTTGGATCGCTAAGCTCACTCATCATGGTCTTGCATTCAGTACAAGGGGTAAAATCAAGATAGAGTTTCATTTCATGTCCTCCTTTGATATCTCCTACTTTATTGTCTGAGTTAAGGGTTCTTCTGTTCTAATGTGAACAGGTCTGACCTTTTTTATGGAATCTACAAGATCCTGCTGTGAAATCTCAATTTCTTTGACGTTTTTTAACTTGCCACTAACATAACGCTTTAGTGCTATGATGGCGGCTCTGTTTGCCATTGCAGCAATTTCTGCACCACTAAAGCCCTTAGTGAGCTCGACTAGTTTTGCAAAGTCAACGTCTTTTGCAATTGGTTTTTTCTTTGTGTGAATCTTGAAGATGTTTTCACGAGCTTTTACGTCGGGCATTGGAACCTTAATAATTCTATCAAATCTTCCAGGTCTTAGCAATGCTTCATCAACA
>DRGT01000041.1 GCA_011055585.1 Candidatus Nitrosopumilus sp.
AAATTATTGTTTGCCAAATCTTTGCAGTTGACTGACTGTTGTTTTTGTTGGCATCTTCAACATAATTCTGAGCATGTGATAAGAACTCTAGTTTTTTGGCCAACTGCTTTGTAAGATTATAACAGTTGTCATCCAAACATGAATTAGTCATCTCTTAATTAAATTCAAATTCATATTTTAACACATGAATCAATTATCAAAACTGATAATGAATCAAGAAAATTTTATGATTCTGGTCTTAGTGATAGGAATCCTTCTATCCCATCTAGGATCATTGAATGTTCATCTTTCACACAACACGTACATGAAGTTTTGACACAATCACGAAAAAAATCATGATGACACGATTTACATGTACAAATAGCATCTCTTGGGATCACATTACCTCGTTCAATGCTATCCATCTTTGTTTTCTGATTCATGTCTTGGCCTTTTTCACAAATTTAAATCGCTAATACATTCCCATTCCAGGCGGTCCACCTTGTGGAGTTTCCTGAGATGCTGATGGTGTTTTTGACACTGCAATAATATTGTCTATTCGAAGAATCATGTTAGCTGTTTCAGTTGCAGATTTGATTACCTGTTCTTTTACTATAAGAGGTTCTACAATGTTGATTTTTTCTATATCATCTACAGTTCCCTTTTCTACATCTATTCCAACAAATTTTTCTCCAGAACTTTGCCTTGCACGAAGCAGAGTAATGGTATCGATTGGATTCATGCCTGCATTTCTTGCAAGTGTGATTGGAATTGATTCAAGTGCTTCTGCAAACTTTTCTACTGCTAACTGTTCTCGGCCAGAAAGGGATTTTGACCATTCTTTTAGTTTCAAAGCCAAATATGCCTCAGGAGCACCACCGCCTGGTAAAATCAATGGTTTTTCAACAACATCCTTTACCACCATTAATGCGTCATGGATAGATCTGTCAGCTTCATCTATCACTCGTTGTGATCCACCTCGTATAAGCAGTGTTACTGCTTTTGGATTTTTACATTCTTCAATGAAAACCCATTTATCTTCTTCAATTGATTTTTCTTCCACATTTTTTGCAAATCCAAGATCTTTTTCAGAAAGGTCATTTACACTTCCAACTATTCTTCCGCCTGTTGCTTTGGCTAGTTTTGACATGTCACTTTCCTTTATTCTTCTAACTGCTAAAATTTCTGCTTTTGAAAGATAATGCTGTACTACATCATCAATGCCTTTTTGACAAAGAACAACATTTGCGTTTGTAGATTTTATTTTCTCCACTATTTCTTTTAGAATGGTGTTTTCTTCTTCAATGAAGGATTTAATTTGATTTGGACTTGAGATGTTAATTTTGGCATCAAATTCAGTTTTTTCTATTTCAAGTGGTGCATTAAGCAATGCAATTTTTGCATTATTGATTTGTTTTGGCATTCCACTATGAACTACTTCCTTATCTAAAACAATCCCATTTACTATTTGGCTATCAGAAATTGAGCCGCCAGTCTTTTTTTCCACCTTGATATTTTCTAGAACAACTTTGTGGGAATCATTTTTTTCTTCTATTACCGATAGAACCGCATCAACTACTAATTTTGCAAGATCAACAGCTTCAATAGAGACTAGTTTTGTATTCATTGCGGTTACTGCAATTTTTTCTAGTATCTTTCTGTCCTTAGGATCTACCTTTTTTGCAATTTCAGCTAGGAGTAATGTAGATTCTTTTAATGCTTTTTTGTAACCATCTGCAATTATTACAGGATGAATATCATTTTCAATCAATGATTCTGCTTTTTCTAATAGTGCTCCCGCTATTACTACTGCTGAAGTTGTACCGTCTCCCACTTCACTATCTGTGGCTTTGGCAACTTCTACCATCATTTTTGCGGCAGGATGTTGTACATCAATTTCTTTGAGAATGGTTGCTCCATCATTTGTGATTGTTATATCCCCTAGTGAATCTACAAGCATTTTGTCCATTCCACGAGGGCCTAGACTTGAACCAATAATTTCTGCAATAAGCTTGGCAGCCATAATGTTGTTTTTTTGAGCATCACGACCGCTTGATTGTCTTGATCCTTCTTTGAGAAGTATTACTGGAACGCCTTCGGCTGTAGTTTGCAATTGTACCATATACGTAAAAATTAGAACTTGCTATTTATTGTCTGAATACAAATTTCAAAACTGAGAATCAAGTATAGATTTTTGCTAATTCATGATGAAACATTCTTTTCATTTCATCATTTGTTGCATTTGCAAATCTATTAACAATATCAGTTGCAGTGACAATTCCCACCACTTTATCATCATCAATTACTGGTAGTTTTCGAATATTATATGTTGACATAAAGTCTGCGATCATCCAAACAGATTCACCTGGAGTTATAGAATATAATGGTTGAGACATTACTTGTTTTACAGTAGTTGTAATTGGATAAGCATGAGCTACAATTTTAATTGCAAAATCTCTGTCTGTGATAATTCCAATAGGAGTGTTGTTTTCTGTTATAATTATTGACCCAACATTTGTATCCTCCATCATTTTTGCTGCTTGATTTACTGTTACTGATGCATCTACAGTTATGACATTTTTTGTCATGATATCTTTAACACAAATTGTCTTGGTGTCTTGTTCCATGGATTTTCAAATTTTATTATGTTTTTAATCTATATGAGATGTGACTATGAATATCAACTCTGAAAATCATTACACTATTTTATTTAGAATCTTTACAATATGATATTGTGTATAAGAACTACGGTTCTTATGCCAAGGACGGAAACGTAGGGTAATAACCCATGTGTGAAGTACTTTGGTATGCCACGTTTTTGCGTTTCCGTTACTCCCCTACAATTTTAGAAATGTGTTTTTCTTATGAATGAAAATCAACATTGAAAATCTTCGCCACATAATTAAATAATATTCAATAATATGAGACATGGCTAAAACAAAACAAAAAGCTAAAACACAAAAAAAGGAACTGACAACTCCATCATTTTGGGGTTTTAACTGGCTAGATGTTGATAGAGCATTCGACAATCTCAGAACGGAATTTGAGCGTTCATTTAGGAACTTGCCAACAATAACTCCTCCATCCCTTCCCAGCTGGCCAGATGTTGATAAAGCATTCGACAATCTCAGAACGGAATTTGAGCGTTCATTTAAGAACTTGCCAACAATAACTCCTCCATCCTTTCCCAGCTTGACAAAAACACACACCGATATTATCGATGAAGGAAACAAGCTTGTTGTTAAAGTTGATCTACCAGGTGTGAAGAAAAAAGACATCAAACTTGATGTCACTGATAACTCTCTTGAAGTATCAGCTGAATATAAGAAAGAAGAGGAAGAAAAGCGAAAAAACTTCCTAAGAAAAGAACGCAGCGAGGTTTCCTATTATAGAACCCTTCCTCTTCCAGAAAAAGTCGTTGCAAGCAAAGCAAAAGCAAAACTCACAGATGGAGTGCTGAACATTACAATACCAAAAGCTATTCCAACTCCAAAACCAAAGAAAAAGTCAGTTTCTATTCAATAACTTTTCTTTTTTTCTTTTTTAATTCAAGTTTATTTTAGTAATCGTGTTCACTAAAATCTGATCCTAATGAAATTGTAGCTATTACAGTAGAATCTGTTGTTTTGCATTTTAGATTTTTATCGGGAACAAAGTCATGAAAGATTTCCTTTAGTAATTGTTCAGTAAAGAGAGACCACTTCATTCCAAGCTCGTGTTGAATAATGAAATGATGAAGATTTCCTTCAATTCTGTGATCAGACTTCATTCCAGTTGCTCTCATGTAATCTTCCAAAGTTTCTATGCATCTTTGCAGGTCATAATCTCCCTTGATGAACATAACATTGTCTTTGATAACTGGTTTGAGGACATTAATTATTTCATCAATGTCCTTTCCCTCCATATCCACCCCTAAAGCTTCAAGTATTTTTTTTGGAACTGGAATCATTCCAATTTTATCAGAAAATCTATCCCACTGGACGTATTTTTCAAGAATTTGTTTTACTAGTACATTTTGTGAAATATTCTTATTCATGGCTTGTGCCTCTAATTCTTCAACTATTTTCTCAGGAAGTCTGTAGGTGATACTGCGAGTTTTTTCTTTTTCTTTAGGATGAGGTTTTTTGGCAGAGCTGAGCTTCATTATCTACAAAAATGATGACAATGAACGATATTAATTCTTCAGATTGTTGCCTTGGCAATGTTGCCTTCTAAAAGGCCTTTGCCAATGTGAATATCATCTATATGGCTAGAGAGGATTTTTTTGTCTTGAAAAACCGACCCACAATAAGGACAGACATACTTGGACGGAGTTTCTAATTCTGGAAGGACTATAGCAGATTCGTTTAGGTTTCCTACGATCTGCTTTCGTGAAATAATACCAATAACTCTTTCATCATTTTTTACAACTAACCTGCGTATGTCATTTTTGTTCATCAGTGAAATTGCGTCCTTTACAGGTAAATCTTTATGAATTTTGATGATTGGTTTGTGTGCTATTTCAATTACTTTAACCTCATTAGGATTTTTTCCTTTTGCAACTACCTCAGATAAAATATCTTTGTTAGTAACTATACCTACAACGTCATCATTTTCTGAAACAAGGACGCTATCAATTTTACTTTCAACCATCACCTTAACAGTATCAGTTACTGTGACGTTTTTTTCCACTACTACTAACTTATGATTTGTAAACTTTGAGACTGGTTCCTCAAGCATTTGTTTTAACATGATTTTTCTTCGATTGAAATTAATTTAAGATGACAAGACGTTTTTCAAAATTGATAATTACTTGTGAAATTCAGTTTGTTAATAAGTTAGTTTGTATTTTTCAAGCAAATGAGCGTTAGACTCTACTTGAGTAAATGCTCTAACAACATCAGATTTGGTAATAATACCAACCAGATTTTTTCTTTATCTATAACTGGTATGCCACTTACAAGATTCTTAATCATTAATCTTGCTGCTTCGGTTAAATCGTCTTCAAGATCCACTAATAATATATCGTGATTTAGAATCTTCTCTACTGGTAAGGTTTTGCTAAGTTTTGTTGGGTTCCAATAATCAAGTGCCTTGTGAGAACTCTTTTTGAAATTGTTTGTATGTTTAAGAAATGTATTTCTTGTAATGATGCCTGCAGGAATTCCATATTGATCAGTTACAACTAAACGAGAAATCCCATTTTTATTTATCATATTTAATGCAAATTGTATAGAATCTGATTTACGACAAGTTGTTACTTTTTTTGTCATGTAATCTTTAACTTTGAACTTTCCTGGGTACATCACAGAATAGGCGTTGGTGATGTCAGACTTTGATGTAATTCCCGTGACCTTGCCATACTCATCCCGTATGATTATAGCACCAATCTTGAAAATTTCCATTCTCTGTGCACATTGGTTTAGATGATCCAGTTGACCGCCTGTGATGGAAATGAGTTTTCCTGTCATTAGCTCAGTTACTGGAATTTCATCCAAAGCCCTGCTCGTTTTGTCTTCTTCAAGAAATTTGACGATATCAGTTTCAGTAACAACTCCCAATGGAGTTTTTCCTGAAGTAATTAGGACTGTTTTGATATAGTTTAATTGCATTTTTAAGAGAACCCTATCTATTTTGGCGTCTTTTTTTAATGATATAACAGGGGAAGAGTAAAGTTTGACCTTCACAGAATTTTTCTTGTCATATTGTCGATTTAAAATAAGGTATTGATTATCAGTCATGATATTTTCACATCATGCCTTTGCAACAGATGGAATGTTTGGAACTATTTCAACCTCGACATAGTTTCCTGTATAAGAGGCACTTAGTGATCTAACCTTACTTCTGTATAGGAAGAATTTTTTTCCATCATCTGAAATCATTCCAGAAATTGCCACAAGCTTGTTGTCATGTAGGGTTTGAAGTCTTCTGTATACAGTACTGATTGGAATCTTAGTATCTGCTGCAATATCCATGGCTGATTTTGGTTTTTCCATAGTTGCTTCTATGATTCCTCTGCAGTACTTGTCTGCTAGAACCTCGAGAATTGCATCCTTTCTTTCATCATCTTCGATTTTTCTTTTCTGAAGTATTGTTTGCATGTATTCTGTTTGTGACCATTTTGATATAATCAGTAGGACTGCATTGCAATGCAGTGCAGACTTACTCAATATATTCACAAATACCTAGTGAAAATCAATGAATGGAACTCAATTAAAATATGGACATTTACTGCCTTTGAATGATGACCGAAATTTTGCAGTTGATGGAATTGAAATTTGCTGTGACTGTGGCAGTTCAGAAACAACAACTCTTTCAAGTGGGATATATTGCAGAATATGCCGAAGTTTTAGGCTTTATCACAACAGATTAAACGATAGGTTTCGCCCCACTGGAACGGTTTTAGATTTTGATTAAAATGAACCTAAAAAAACCCCCTAAGGTAGTTGGAATAGTTACAGCAACAGATCTTGCGGAAATTTGTAGTTGGGATTATGATTATAAATTAAGGAGAATTTGTGCTCAAATGCTATTGCGTATGAAAGGATTAACAGACTAGCTTGAGGGGATAGTATGGCAAGTACCTTTGTAAAAGACATTATGAAAAAGAACGTGATAACAATAGACGTAGCAGAGTCAATACAAGATGCCGCTCAAATGATGACCAATGCAAATGTTGGATGTGTTATAGTAACAAGAAAAGATGTACCTGTAGGAATAATGACTGAAAGGGATTTTGTTACAAAAGTTGCAGCAGAAGGCAGACCACTTTTCACTGAAGTTTCTGAAGTCATGTCTTTACCGCTTACAGTAATTGATCCTGATGAAACGGTTTGGGAGGCAGCAGAAATTATGAGAGGAAAAGGAATACACAAGTTACCTGTTCAAGAAGGAACCAAGATAGTAGGAATTGTTACAACAACTGACCTTGTGGAAATTTGTAGCTATGGTTCTGATTCTCAAATGAGACATGTTTGTGATCAAATCCTGATGCGAATTAAGCCCACTAACTATGTAGAGGCGGGGTTGGACTGACTGATTTCGATCATAGGAAGTGGTAGAGTTGGTTCTGCTATTGCTTTTCTAGCAGTAGCTACTTCTCTTGACGACATACATCTAGTTAATCGTCATAAAGACAAAGCACTAGGACAAGCACTAGATATCTCAGGTGCTATTCCTGAAAATTCCCCAATTTCTGTTATTGGCACTGATTTTTCTGAAATTAAAAATTCTGAAGTAGTTGTCATTTCAGCTAGTGTTAAAACTTACATGAAAGGTCGTATGGAAATGCTTCCAGATCAAGTAGCTATGATTCGGGACATTGCAAAGAAGATCGAAAAATTTGCTCCTGATTCTAAAATTCTGATAGTTTCAAATCCTGTAGATATTCTTAACTACATTTTCCAAAAAGAAACAGGAATGTCTAGAGAAAATGTCATCGGAGTGGCTTCAAGTCTTGATTCTAGTAGATTTAGATACTTACTTTCAAAAGAGCTTAAAGTAAAATCATCACAGA
>DRGT01000042.1 GCA_011055585.1 Candidatus Nitrosopumilus sp.
AATTTACTAGTGTAGATATTGAAGCAGCCTTTATGGATTATACTGATGTTATGGATGTTTTAGAGTCATTAGTTTTGGAAGTGTACAAATTTACATCAACTAATTGCAAAGAAGAGCTAAAAGCAATTGGTCATGAAATTAAAGTACCATCATCACCTTTTGAACGGATAACTTATTCACAGGTATTAGATGAGCTAAAAGCTGCGGGGGAAAAACTAGAATTTGGAGACGACTTACTTGATTCTCATCTAAGAATTGTTGGAGAAAAACATCCAGGATTTTATTTTATTACTGATTGGCCATTAAAGCTAAAACCATTTTACATTCAGGCGAAAAAGGATGATCCGACTCTATCAGAATCATTTGATCTTCAATTTGGATACTTGGAGCTTTCATCAGGTGGAACAAGATTGCACGATCCTGAAATGCTAAAATTAAGATTAAAAGAACAAGGACTAGATCCTGTTCAATTTGTTGATCATTTACAAGCGTTTGATTGGGGAATGCCTCCTCATGCAGGGTGGGGGCTAGGATTAGAGCGCCTCATGATAACTCTTGTCGATATTGATAATGTCCGAGAGGTTGTTCTTTATCCTAGAGATCCTGAAAGGTTAAAGCCATAATTGGGAAAATCCACCTAGATGTGTTATCTTATAATACTTAATAATAAAATCTGTTATAGATAACATATGTTTAACTGGGTGGAATGTGAGTGTAGCCATAATTTCTGGACAAAAAAAGAGATTCCACAATGCTGCAGATGCAAACAGAGGTTTCCAGCATACAACCATGTTTACACATGGTCCGGCCTAGAAAGAGAGAAAACAATAGAACTGCTTGAGAAAAGAATTCGAGAACAAAATGAAACTCTGGAAAATTTACTAACTGTTCTAGAAACATATCAATACAAAACTGATGAAATAATCAAGGAAATTCGAAATTCAATAAAATGAAATTGAAAAAAGGATAAATCCAAAAAAGCACAATTATTCTAGTGCATAGTTGTGAATTTTGTGGTTCTACATTAGGAGATTGAAAGTGTTACTTTTGTGAAAAGTATTGTTGCACAACTTGCATGACTGATGATCGTACTAGATGCAAACAGTGTTACATCCATAAAAGAAAACTTGGGATCAAAAAATTACTAAAACGAAATAAACTTGTTTTAGGTTTAATAGGATTTTTATGGTTTTATGCAGTTTTTCCTGGACCTATATTTCCCGGAATTGACCCTAGCTATTTCTATACAACTTTGATTGCAGCCATTTTGATAATAATTCCTCTTTCACTAGCATTATTTTTCTGATCACTTAATCCACTTGCTTCAGATTTAAAAAAAGAAAAAGATTAGAGTCTATTTACAATTTCCTGAGTGAATTCTTTAGTAGTCTTATCTCCACCAATATCTTTTGTTCTAATACCAGCCTTTACAACATCATATACAGTAGATTCAATTTTATGAGCTATCTCAAAACATTTTTTATCATCATGTTTTGTTCCAAGCCATTCTAGCATCATCTTTAATGATAAAATAAATGATGATGGATTTGCAATTTGTTTTCCAGCAATATCAAATGCTGCACCATGTACTGGTTCAAATAATGCAAAGTCATCTCCAATGTTTGCAGCTGGCGCCATTCCTAAACCTCCCACCACTTGTGCAGATTCATCTGAGAGGATGTCGCCAAACATATTGGTAGTAACTATAACATCAAATGATTCTGGTTGTCTAATGAGATTCATAGCGCATGCATCAACATACATTTCTTCAAAAGTAATGTCAGGATATTCTTTTACAACTGCCGCACATGACCTGGCAAATAAGCTATCCGATATTCGTATAACGTTAGATTTATGAACACAGGTTACCTTTTTTTCTAAGCCCCTTTGGATGGCTGTTTGACATGCGTATTTTGCTATCCTTTTTGAAGCTTTTTCGGAAATAATTCGTATGGCTACAGCGGAATTTCCAATCTCAAACTCTTTTCCCACGTACAAATCTTCAGTGTTTTCTCTTACAATTACTAAATCAACATCATCTCGTAACGCATTCATGTTTGGATAAGATTTGGCTGGACGAACATTTGCAAAAAGATCAAGCTTGCGTCTAAGATAGACGATGACATCTGCAGCACTTTCACCAACTGGTGCCTTTAAGCAAGCATCTGATTTTTTTATTGACTCTAATGTTTCATCGGGTAATGCCTTTCCTGTTTTTTTGAGTGCGCCATCTCCGGCATCTAATTGATTAATTTCAAATTTTAAATCAAGTTTATCGTTAATTGTTTCTAAAACGCTAATTGCAGCTTCAGATATCTCTGGACCTATTCCATCTCCTTCGATTAAAGCAATGTTATACATTTCTCTTCACTCCTAAATTACGTGGGAATTTTTTAAATCTAGTTACCCACTTTCTTTTCTTTGAGTAGTTTTTTAAGCAAAATACGGTTTAGGCCATCAATTACAGCCTGAACGCTTGTGATTACGATGTCTTCGCCAACAGATTTCGCACTAGATGCGTTTCCTTGGGCATCCTCAACTCTAATTGTTACCTCACAGAGTGCATTTGAACCACCAGAGATGGAAGCCAGACCATATTCTTTTATTCGAACTTCAGAAATTTTTCCTGTGATTTTTTGGATTGCATTTAGTGATGCATCAACTGGACCAACACCATGAGCTGTTGCGGAATGTTCTGTACCATCAATATTCAACTTTACAAATGCATAAGGCATTGTTCCAATTCCAGTAGATACTGAAAATCCTGCAAGTTGCACCAATCTTTTGATTCCACGTTCTTTCATTACCTCGCCAGCTATAGTTAACAACTCTACATCGGTAACTTGTTTTCCTTGATCACCAATACTTTTTACTTTATCAAGAATCTGTTTTGCTTGCTTTTCTTCTGGTTCTATTCCATATTCTTCAAGCATTGCATTCATACCATGAATTCCAGCATGTTTTCCAACTTGAAGCCATCTTTTTCTACCCACAAGTTCTGGGCTAATTGGTTCATAGGTTAATGGATTAATTAACACGCCATGAGTATGAATTCCAGACTCGTGTCCAAATGCATTTTCACCAACGATTGCTTTGTTTGGTTGGACCGACATTCCAACAAGTTTTGAAACAAATCTTGATGTTTCATAAAGTAATTCCGTGTTAATCCCAGTTTCATATTTCTCATTAAACTGCAAACATTGTAATGACATGACAAATTCTTCTAATGATGCATTGCCTGCGCGTTCTCCAATTCCATTAATTGTTACATGTGCACATGAGGCTCCTGCTTGAATGCCAGATATTGCATTAGCAACTGCTAATCCAAAGTCGTTATGACAGTGAACACTAACTGGAAGATTGGTTGCAGCTATAGCATCTTTAGTAATTTCAGCAATGTATTGAGGAGTAGAATATCCAACAGTATCAGGAATATCAATTCTATCAGCTCCTGCTTTGGCAACTTCAGAAAATACTTTCTTTAAAAATTCTCTGTCGCTTCTGGTTGCATCTTCAGCAGAAAACTCTACTTGAAGTCCTCTTGACTTTCCATATTCTACAGCTTCAATTGCCTTTGAAAGAACTTCATCTCTGGTTAGTTTGAGTTTGTACTCCATGTGAATTTCAGAAGTTGCAATAAATGTGTGAATGTAATTTAATCCAACATCTGCCGCAGCATCAATGTCTTTTTTGTTTGCCCTAGCTAATCCACAAATTTCTGCATTTAATCCTGCACCAGTTATCATTTTGATTGCCTGTTGTTCACCAATGGATACCATAGGAAATCCTGCCTCTAATGCATCAACACCTAACGCATCGAGTTTTTTCGCAATGGTTAATTTTTGATCAGGGGATAACGATACGCCTGGTGATTGCTCACCGTCTCTAAGTGTTGTATCAAAGATTCTTACTTTCATGTTCCTGCCCTCTGCAATGCAGCAATTCCGGTTCTAGAGGTTTCTACGATTCCAAATGGCTTTATCAATTCCTCAAATGATTTGATGTGGTCCGGAGTTGCAGTCAACTCCACCATAATTGATTCCTTTTTAGCATCATGAATCTTGCCGCCATAGGAATTTGCCAATCTATTAATTTCCATGCTGTCCTGTGCAGATTTTACCTTGATTCTAAATAGTATCAACTCCCTGTATACGGTTTTGTGCTCATCAAGCTGTTTAACCTCAATAGTATCAATCATTTTAGCAAGTTGTTTTACTATTTGCTGTATCCGTTTTTCATCGCCAACCGTTGTAATTGTCATTCTAGAGATATCTGGGTCTGGTGTCGTACCAACCGAAATGCTGTCTATGTTAAAGTTTTTTGCGCGAAATAGATTTGTAACCTTCCACAATATTCCAGGTCTGTTTTCAACTAAAATTGATAGTATTACCCACATTGTAATCACTATGACGGTAAAATCATGTCCTTTAGTGGAGTTCCTGGAGCTACAAATGGTAACACATCTTCTTCAGGGTCAATTGGAATATCAATTACTGTTGCAACATTGCTTTTTAGTCCTACTTTTATTGCATTTTCTAGCTCATCAAGTGACTGAGCTCTAATTCCTTGTGCACCGTATGATTCTGCAATTTTAACATAATCTGGACAATCTTTTTGATCAACACCAATCATTCTTCTATCATAGAATGTTCTCTGCCATTGAGCAACCATTCCTAACGAATAGTTGTTTATCAGAAAAACAATTACAGGAATGTCTTCAGTTACCGAAGTAGCTAGCGAGTTTTCTGTCATGTTAAAGCTTCCATCACCCGCAATATCCACAACTGGGACATCAGGTCTTGCAACCTTTGCACCAATTGAAGCTGGAAAACCCCAACCCATTGTTCCAAGTCCTGTTGAGCTAAAGAAGGTTCCAGGTTGAATTACATCAAAGAATAAAGATGCCCACATTTGGTGCTGTCCTACTTCTGTTGTGCAAATTGCTTCATGTGGTAAAACTTCACGCAATTTTCGTAAAATTTTTGCAGCACTCATCTCACCTGGATGAATCTTCAAATTTTCTCTCCAGTAATCTTTTGTTTCGTTTACATGTTTTAGCCACTTGTTATCATCTGACTTTTTGATTGCCTTTTGTTGAAGCATCTTTATCATAATTCTAAGTGATGCTTTTACATCGCCAACCACTGCGACCTGAGTTGTTTGGTTCTTGCCTATCTC
>DRGT01000043.1 GCA_011055585.1 Candidatus Nitrosopumilus sp.
CATCGAGGACAAGAACCCCCTTTGTAACGATGGTTGCAAACAAGACAGACGTACTTAACAGAAACGCCACTTTGATTTAATCCGAAAAATCCGCCACCACCAAATCCTGAACGGTTATATCCACGAATTCCGCTCATGTAACGTCTACGAAGTAATAATGGAAATAAGATAAAAATTGCTAAAGCTGCCCCTAAACCATATGGGAAAGGAAGAACCATTTGCAATCCAATGCTAATTCCTAATGATGCAATTAAAACTAGCAAATAAGTCTTGAATGGAAACAAATCATTATCATTTTCTTAAAAAACCATATAAAGTTTTGTCAATTTTTTTCTAATTTCACCACTAGACGACAGCGATTTCAATTGGGTCGCCTTTGCTATCCCAAGCAAAAATATCATCATCATCATAAGGCGATTTCACTGTTATTGAAACTAAACCAAAAAAATTGTTTAAGTCTGTAATTGATGGCTCTTCTGAGCCTTTAGGATGTGAATGTACAATTCCAACATAACTAGTATCAAGTGGTAAAAATGAATTAGGAAATCCTGCAAAAGTTGTATCAGTATAAGAAAACGGGGGGATGATTAATCCGTCAATTGTTATGTTACCTTTTTTGGATTTTCCACGTAAAATTAGTACTGCTTCATTTGGATGCTTCATTTTGCAATATGATATAATTCCATCTCTAGCATCTTTTTTTAATGAAACCTTCCGCTCTAATTTTTCATGTTTGAATATCAATGGTACTAATATCAAAAATTAGTTAAATTTAGCATTTATTGATTAATCATATATTGAGTGGAAGAGATTTCTCGTAATCTCCTTTCAATATCTTTGATTATGTTAGGAATTTTGGTTTTAGATTCTGAGATTTCATTTTCAAAGATATGAATTTTGTTTTCAAGATCATCTTGATCACTTTTTGCCTTTGATGATTCTGATTCTTTTTTTTCTAATTCAGAAATGTTGAAAATTTTAAGTTCACTTTGTAATTTTTGTTTTTTTGAATTAAACTCAGAGATCCTGTTAATGAAATTATCAAGAATTTCGGTGGTTTCATCTATTTGAATTAGAGATTTTTCCATATCTTTAACTGATACAAAACCAGATTGGACGCCTTTTCTTGCTGACTGTAAAATTGTTATAATATTTGCTTTATTTTCTGGAGTTAAAACATCAAAAGGGTTTTGAAGTAATTTCCCCATTAGGATCTTCTGTGGTTTGTCAAGCGAACTAACATAGCCATATTTAGTTAGAGGGCGAGAAATTTTTGTAAATTGTTGATCAATGTCACTACTGATTTGGGATTTTTCTGACTGTAAATTATTAATACTGTCTTGTATTTCGTGGAATTTTGAATACTCTTTTGAATCTTTTAATTTTTCAATTTCTTGCTGTGCTGATTCTATTTTTTTAATTAAAGACCCTTTTTGATCATTTAATTCGATTAATCGTTTTTCTCCAGTTTGTTGATCAACATTAATTTTATTTATCTGGGTTAAATTATCTGAAATTGAAAGTATATCTTCTTCTAAATTTCTATAATTTTTTAAAATAGTATGTAGCACTTTGGCATCAGCATCTAATGTAGAAAGAATGTTTTTTAATTTAGCAGCGTATTTTTTTGCAAAGATATGAATGACTCTTGTTTGTCTTCCTAAAACGTCACCAATTTTTTTTAAAACCTGAGAAATTTCTTTATCAAATTTTAGTACATCATCATACGAATTGATTTTGTTAAAATCTACTGTAGCCTCTTTGTTTATTGTAGAAATTACCTGGCGTTTTCCCCTCATCACAATAGTTCTGAGATGTTTGTCTATATCATCAGTTTTGAGGTTGTCCTTTTCTAGTTCTTTTGCGATTCTGATTAATTCTCTAAGTAGATAATCGATTTTATTTTTAAATGATTCATACTCAGAAATTACCGTTTTTTCTCGAAGGGACTTTATTTCATTTGTAATTTTATTTACTCCAGATAGGGAAATTTGCTTTTCTAAAGGTACAGTTTCAATCTCTTGTGATTTTTCTTTTTTCTTTCCCCATCCAAAAACCATGATTAAATTAATTATTAGACCATTAAATGTGTTAGATTGATTTATTCTTAGAACCTTTAAAAATTGGTTTTGGCCAAGTTGAAAAATGTCTCAATCCGAGGAAAAGCAATATCGTTTTGGAACTGTAAAAAAATCAGTTCTAATTCATGTCGCAAATGATAAAGCGTGGGAAAAAATTAGCAATATTGTTGGTCTGTCTTGGGTATTGGATGTTCAAAAAACAGTTTTTTTGTCTGAAATAAAACACGGAATTGGCGCAATAAGAAAAATCACATTTGATGATGGAAACAATGTAGATGAGACAATTGTTGGATGGAATAATGGAAATTATTTATCATATATTGCAACAAGCGGATTGCCTTTACGTGCGTATCATGCCACAATTTCAATAGCACCGTTAGAAAAAAAATTGATGAAGGTTTCTTGGCAGTCATTTTTTAACAGTGAAAAGATGACAAAAAAGGAATTTTCGGAATTTCTAAATTTTATGAATTTATTTTACAAAAATTCTTTATCGAATCTAAAATCATCTCTTGAAAGTAGCTAGAAACTTTTGTGTACTAGTATTTGATTCCCAAAAATGTAAAATACTATTTTGAGAGATTATTCTTGTGAGTGATACTCGATTTACTTTGATTGGAATTGGCCTTATTTTTGTAGGATTTATCGTGCTAGGGGTTTTTGGTTCTCACTATGCAGGATCAACTTTAGAAGCTGAGCAATTTGGAGATTGTTTTGAGTATTTTGAAGACAAACCACCAGTTTCTGTTAGTTGCGAGATAAAGTTTCTAGACAAATTATTGTTTTTTGGACTAGTGGTTGGTTTGATTGGAGCTGGAATTTTTGCACTATTCAAAGGAGTTAGAGGAAAATGGGATCAAGATGTAAAACCGGAAGACATGGTAGGCCCTGGCGGAGAAAATACATCAAAATCAGAAAATTCCGATAATGAAGATTCTTAATAATTCTTCATGCCGGAATTTTAATTCCTTCTTCGCCACAATTAGGACAATATTCATCAGTTTCAGTTAAGGGAATACTGCAAATTTTGCATTTGTATCTAGCATATTTCATTTAAATTAAGTTATTTTGGATCAATTTAATTAAATTTCCAAATTTTTTCCAGATTAAAGGCGCCAGGTAAGGGATTCGAACCCCTGAGCGCTTGCGCGCAGCCGTTTTCGAGACGGCCGCCTTACCACTTGGCTAACCTGGCAATAATTCTTGAAATTATCTCCCAAATAAAGAAAAACATCATTAGTGTCAGTGTAAAAAACTAAAACAGAAGATGGGATTAGATCTTAAACCTCTTGTTGTTCGAGAAAAAACAAAGTTAGAATCATTTGCATCTAAAGTAATTGCCATAGATGCATACAATGCAATATACCAATTTTTAGCAATTATCAGAGGTCCTGATGGTAGTCATTTATCTGATTCAAGTGGAAGAGTAACTAGTCATCTAAGCGGACTATTCTACAGAAATATCAATTTCTTATCTCTTGGAATAAAGCCAGTTTACGTTTTTGATGGAAAGCCACCATCACTAAAATCGGCCGAAATAGAACGTCGACGACAAATCAAAAAAGATGCTACAATAAAATACGAAAAGGCAATTTTGGAGGGAAATCTCGAAGATGCAAGAAAGTTTGCTCAACAAACCACAGTCATGAGAGATACAATGGTTGGAGATTCAAAGAAAATTTTGAGCTTGTTTGGAATTCCATACATTGATGCACCTTCAGAAGGAGAAGCAACAGCTGCACATCTTACAATTACTGGTCAAGCATTTGCATCAGCTACTCAAGACTATGATTCAATTTTATTTGGAGCAAAAAGAACCATCAGAAATTTTACAAATAGCGGAAGAAGAAAAATTCCCAACCGAAATACCTACATCGAGATAGAGCCAGAACTAATTGATGCTAAGAAAACTCTCAAAGAATTAGGATTGACAAAAGAACAGATTGTTGATGTAGGAATTTTAATTGGCACAGATTTTAATCCAGATGGCTTTACAAGAATTGGACCAAAAACTGCACTAAAAATGATTAAAGAGCATTCAAGACTTGAAAAAATTCCTCAGATTCAAGATCAGCTAGCTGAAGTTGAATATGAACAAATTCGAAAAATCTTTTTGGAGCCTAAAATTGCAGAAGTTTCTGAAATTAAATTTGGTAAAATTGATTATGATGGAATTTTGAAGTATCTTGCTGATGAGAGAAGCTTTTCGCCAGATAGGGTCCAAAGCTCGCTTAACAGATTAAAAAAATCAATAGAAAAGAAAAGCCAGACCTTAGAGCAGTGGTTTTCATAAGTTCAAAGAGTAAAATTATGCCAATCAGTATTTTCTGACAATGGATGATCTAGTCAAGGCCATAACTACTCTAAAAGCAAAATTTGCACAAACTTACCAAGGAAATAGCCACATCCATGAAGCCATTCCACTGTCTTCATCAGATTTTTTATCAATTGATGAAAACGACTTGAACATGTTACACAAGTTTGCAACAAGTAATCCAATTTACTACAATTCATTTGAAATGGAAATCATGAGAATTCCATGTAGAGTTTATGAGGGAGACATTAGCGAATATTGGCTCAATAGTATAAAGCACGACACTAGCTATGTTCCATTTTATCCCACATGGATTCTTTCTGCTTTTGCACTTGGATTGGAAACAAAAAATCTTGGTTTTGATCAGGTAATAGATATTGGTTCCGGAGACGGCAGAATTTCATTTTGTGCGAAGTTAGTAGGATTAGAGTCTTTTGCAATTGAAATAGATGAAAAACTAGTTGAATTACAAAATGAAATATCTTCAAAAACAGGCATTAATTTTAACATAAAACACGCTGATGCGACAAAGTTTGATTATCAATCGCTAAAATTGAATCGCCCTGCATTTTTTCTTTCAGGATTACCAGAAATGGGAGAGATGCTAGCAAACAGTGTAATTGATACAATAGTATCCATTCCAAATCTAAAAGATGTCGCTACTTTTGTCTTAACTGGAAGTCATCAAATGAGAAAAAATTCAAGAGAAGTTTCAAAATGGGGTTGGGGATTAGTTATTGACAATTTTGGATTGGAAGTAATTAAAACAATTACATTACCAACTAGATGGACAGTTGATCAACCAATTGACACTCCCTATGTTTTTACTACTCGTGTTCACTAACGATTTTCTTTTCCAAGTTATGAATTGTGATTAACATTTTTGTTTGGTTTCTTCACAACGAGGACATTTTAATCCATTGGTTGATTTTCCACATTGTTTACAATGTAGAGAAAATGTATCAAACTTTCCAGCTTTGGCATATTTGTAATACAATCCTAGTCCAACAATTGCTGATAAACCAAGCAAAATGAAGTTCATGGATGCAGAGTTGTCAATTTTAGAAAAATTGTTGTTACATATGATGTCACACTCTGGAATAGTATTGTATGATAATGATTTCATTCCAAATGCCGCGCCAGGAACTAACATCATTCCCACCAAAACAAGCACGAGGATAGATTTCATGAAGTAATTAAGCGTGTATGAGTATAATATCATGTGTGTGTATAGTGAACAACACACACAACTTTCAGGATTTTTCAAAAAATTAGTTATTTTTTATTGAATTTTTTAATTCTTCAAATGCAGTTTGGACTTCACTAACGGCAGATTCATCCTCCAAAGTGCTAACATCACCGATTTTTTCATTACTAGCTATAGCTTTGAGCAATCTTCGCATAATTTTTCCACTTCGAGTCTTTGGAAGATTGGAAACAAAATAGATTTGCTCAGGAGTGGCAATTGGGCCAACACCATTTCTTACCTTATTTTTGATTTCTTTTCTCAAAACTTCGGGATCTTTGCTAGTTCCCTCTTTTAGAACTGCAAATGCAATGATTTTTTCGCCTTTTATTTCGTCGGGTACTCCACAAACGGCTGATTCAGCTACATCTGCATGAGAAACTATGCTACTTTCTACCTCAGCGGTACCAATTCTATGACCTGCTACCTTCAACACATCATCTGCCCGTCCAAGCAACCAGAGATAGCCATCCTCATCCTTCATTGCATAATCTCCAGAATAGTAACAATTTTCGTATTTTGCCCAGTAGGCTGTTTTGTATTTTTCATCATCATTCCATAGAGTCAATAGCATTCCAGGCCAAGGGTTTCTGATAATCAAAAATCCCTTTTTGTTTGGCTCTACATCAACTCCATTCTCATCAACAACTGAAATTGAGACACCGGGAATTGGTCTTGTGCCAGAACCAGGTTTTAAGGGAATTGTTTCAAGACCAGGCAATGATGAAATCATCATTCCTCCAGTTTCAGTTTGCCACCATGTATCAATAATCGGGCATTTTTCTTTTCCAATTGTTTTAAAGTACCATTTCCAAACTTCAGGGTTTATGGGTTCGCCAACAGTTCCCAAAAGTCTCAATGTAGAAAGGTCATGTGAGTTTGGAAGCTCATCACCAAATTTCATAAACATTCTAAGTGCTGTTGGTGTTGTATAGAAAATTGTTACTTTGTATTTTTGAATTATTTGCCACATTCTTGAAGCATCAGGAAAGTCAGGAGCTCCCTCATACATTACTTCAGTAGCTCCATGTAGTAATGGACCATAAACTACATAGCTATGTCCTGTCACCCAACCAATATCAGCTGTACAGAAAAACACATCCGAATCTTTAATGTCAAAAGCCCACTTGAATGTAGAATACAAATGAGTTAGGTAACCACCAGTTCCATGCAAAACTCCTTTTGGTTTTCCAGTGGTGCCAGACGTATACAAAATGTATAAAGGATGTGTACTTTCTAATTTTTCTGTTTTACATTCTGGTGAGGATGATTTCATCAAATCGTTCCAAAGTTTATCTTTTGGATTTAGCGTGATTTCGTTTTTGGTACGCTCTAAAACTATGACATTTTGAACAAAATCTAAATCCTTTATTGCCTCATCTACTACTTTTTTTAGTTTTACCACAGAACCTCGTCTATATCCACCATCAGCAGTTATCACAATTTTAGATTTAGAGTCATCAATTCTATCTCTTAAAGATAATGAGCTAAATCCCGAAAATACTACTGTATGAGTTGCTCCAATTCTAGAACAAGCCAACATGGATATTGGTAATTCTGGAACCATTGGAAGATAGATAGTAATTCTATCTCCTTTTTTGATACCTAGTGACTTGAGAGCATTTGCGAATTTTTGAACCTCTTGCCAGAGATCCTTGTAAGTTAAAGTTCGGGATTCGCCATTTTCACCTTCCCACAAAATTGCTGGCTTTTCAGACTTGGATTTCTGATGAACGTCTAGGGCATTATAGGAGGCATTAATCAGTCCACCAACAAACCACCTTGCAAATGGTGGGTTCCAATCCAGGGTTTTATCCCATATCTGAAACCATGACAATTTTTTTGCTTCTTCATTCCAAAAAGACACAAAATCTGAATCGGCTCTTTTTCTTGTATCTGTATCATTATTTCCCAAGCCAATCTCAAAGATATCACCCATGCAGAGTCAATTATCATTGTTTGTAGGGATTTCTAAATGTTAATTGGAATGAAATGGAATTTCTAAAAGGATTTGAAAAAACTAATCGGCTTGCATTCTAGAAAGCCAATCAGAGTCAGGTTTCTTATCATCTGATTCAGTTCTAGTCTCTTCTGGAGGTTCTGGGATTGGTTGCGAGCTAATTGGTTGTGGAACAGGGGGTTTGCTTTCTGGCTCCATAGCTGGTTCTGGTTCGGGTTCTGAGACAATGTTTGGTTCAGGTTCTGGTTCGGGTTCTGAGACAATGTTTGGTTCAGGTTCTGGTTCGGGTTCTGAGACAATGTTTGGTTCAGGTTCTGGTTCGGGTTCTGAGACAATGTTTGGTTCTGTTTGAGCTTCTTCTTCTGATGATTCAGTTGATGGTTCTGGAACTGGTTCGGCTGTTGGGGCTTCTGGAAGTTTTACGATAACTGTTGCTGCCTCACTAGATTGTGAATCAAGATATGATAGTGCAGATTCTTCGAGTGGTTTTGTTGTAGGCTCTGTTGCTTGTTGAACTTCCATATTAAGATCTGCAATTCGTCTTTGGATGTTTACAATTTCTGATGTTTCATGGGTTATGTGTTCAATGTATTCAGTGGTAAGTCGTCTTACTGATTCATAAGTTGCTTCACCAATTTCATTACTGTTAAATTGAACTTTAGCATCAAATTCAAACATCTTTACAGATTTCATTTGATCATTAAGTTCTTCCAATCTTGCTTCTAATTTTGCTTTAAGTTGTTTTTCAGTTTCTTCTAATCCAGAAAGATTCGATTTATATTTTTCATGAATTATTGCAGTATCTTCTTTAAAATCATCATAGTCTGAAGCAATACTAATCATTGCTTTAAAACGACGAAGAGTTAGTTCTTTTTCTTTCAAAAGTCTTTGTGATTCTAATCGCCATTTTGGAACGTAAATGAGAATGTCTCCTTGAACTACAATTTGTTCAAAAGGAATGTGTTGTAGTCCTTGTGAGCCGCAATCAACACCTACAGATTCAATTGTGCCATCGATGTGTGTCATGGTTCCAAGTGCTTTTCCTAAAAAGGCACCATACATGTCTTTGACTTGTTTTCCGATAATGGCCTTACCGTCATTTGTCATGCGCTATGATTTTGAGATCCATATAACCGACTAGGTGTTAGAAAGGTTTCAAAATTTGGTTAGAATAATTTTACTAAATATTACCACGCCTAATCTTTAGTAATTTTAAAATTCTAATCAAAGGATTTGATACTCATGATTAACAGACAAGGACTTGAACAAATCTTGCATTTTGTTTCAAAAAGGTGGGTTGACATCACAAGAGAATCCGACAACAAAGCTATGAAATTATTGCCAAGCAATTTTTGGATGAATTCAATTGGTGGAAAAGCTGGTGAAGGTAGATGGATAACAACTTTGATGTACACGGAAAATGAAGAAGACGCAAATGCTCTAAAAGAGGTTTTGATGAGATGGCAAGCAAAAGGATTGCAAAATAAACAAAGTTCAGATCTTATTCAAATAGGAAAGAAATAGAAATTAATAATTAGAAAACTTTGAGGTCGTATTGCCTGACAAGTTTTCTAAAAATGAGAAAAAGATTCTTTCTGAACATTTTTCAAATGTTGATCGTTCTGTTTTTGCCATAATAACTCCAAAACAAGTAGATCGAGGAGCATTAATGTCAAGATATAGTCGAACCGACAAAAGCATGCGTCGAATTTTTCTTGACGAGTTTTTAAAAAATGAAAACCGAGGAGAGGAATTCTACAAGAGAATTTTATTAGAATATGGTGATGATTCTGTTGCAGAGTTAGGAGAAGCACAAATTGCTATTGAAGGACTATCAAACATTGCGGTAAAAAAAATTGAAGACAGAAGAATCGGCTTGTCATATTTAGAAAAATCGTCCCGTTATGTTGCATGGAATAAAAAAACTAACGGCAAATACAAATTTTATCGCGAACCAACAATTATGAAATCTAAATTTGCTAACGCTTATGAGGAAGCTTGCAACTTTGACTTCGATGTTTATTCTAAAAACATTGAACCAATGATTGCATATGTAAGAGAAAAATACCCAATTGAAAAATATACTTTCAAAGACTCTACAGATGGAAAAGAAAAATTATTTTCAAAATTAAAAAATGAACGCGACATAAAATCTGCAAATTTTATTTACAGAGGTTCAACAAAGGCAAAAGCTCTTGATATTTTACGAGGATTGTTACCAGCTTCAACTTTAACAAATTTGGGAATCACAGGAAATGGACGCGCATTTGAATATCTTCTTACTATATTGTTTAGCTCAAACCTTCAAGAGGAACGTGATTTAGCCTCAAAGATCAAGCGAGAATTAGATTTTACTATCAAATCATTTGTTAGCCGCTCAGATGATAAATACGGAAAGGCATTGCAAGATTATTTCAAGCAGGCAAAAAGTACTGCTTCAAAGCTTGCAAAAAAATACATCAAAGGTAAGGTTCCAAAAAATGCAATTACAAAGCTTGTCGAGTATGAATCTGAATCAAAAGCAATCAACAGTGTTATTGCTGGAGTTCTTTATGAACAATCACCAAGCATTCCATATCATACTATACTATCAAATCTCAAAAAAATGTCAATGGCAAAAAAAAGTCAAATAATTAATGAATTTGTAAAAATTAGAAAAAATAGACGTCACAGACCTCCGCGCGCATTTGAAATGGTAGGGTACACATTTGATTTGATAAATAATTTTGGAATGTTTAGGGATTTTCATAGACATAGAGCATTAACACTTGAACGACAGTTTTTAACAACTGATCATGGTTATTCAATTCCAAAAGAGATGAAAATTCTTGGAATTGAAAAAGACTTCAAAGACTGTATGTATAAAACAAAAGAAGTGTTTGATAAGATTAGAAAAACATATCCTGAACAAGCACAGCATGTCGTAAACTTTGCATACAATTATCCTTATTTTATGCATTTTAATTTGAGAGAAGCTTGTCACTTGATTGAGCTAAGAACTGTTCCTCAAGGACACAAAGATTATCGAAAAGTTGCACAAGATATGTTCAAACAAATTAACAGAGTTCATCCAAAGCTTAGTAAAATAATCAAATATGTTGATCTTAAAGAATACGAGCTGGAAAGATTTGAGTCAGAAAAACGAACAGAGGAAAAAAGGAAGAAGTTAAAATAGAAAAATCTTCTAATAGTGGATTTACACATTTATTTTGTGGAAAATAGAATTTCAAATACTAAAGAAGAATTGAAAAAAAAGCTAACTCCAGAACAATATGAAATTTGTTTCAATCATGGTACTGAACCAGCTTTTAGTGGAAAATATCATGATTGTAAGGATAAAGGTACTTACAAATGCACATGTTGTGGAGCAGAATTATTTAGTTCAGAAACCAAATTTGATTCTGGTACTGGCTGGCCAAGTTTCTGGAAGCCACTTGATGATGAAAACATTAGCTGTGAAGATGATTCTAGTTATGGAATGACGAGAACAGAAGTTAATTGCAAGAAATGTGGTGCGCATTTGGGTCATGTTTTTGATGATGGTCCACAGCCAACTAACTTAAGATATTGCATTAATTCAGCTTCATTAAATCTTGAAAAAAATGAATAGAATTTAGAGAAGATTAAATGAAACGGATTTATCTTATTGGATTTATTATAATTGGAGTAGCAATACTGCTTGTACTAGTAAAATTAAACATGGATGATCCAAATACTACAACACAATTCGATGTTGTGGTATTTAGTAATATTGAATCAATAGGCATTACACAAAATAGCGTAACGCTTGTTGGTAAAACCAGCGTTCCAGTTATTTGCGAAATAGAGTTTGCAGAGTACTTAGGAGATCCCATATTTGTATCAGATGTGGATGTAAAGAATAATCCACATACAGAACACAGTGTTACAATATATGACTTGAATTCAGACTCTATGTACAACTATCGATTTCAAGCAAACTTTGATAGCAAAGATTTCTATTCTAACATTAGAACATTTACTACACTAGCAATTGAGAATTAAGAATTTTTGTGGTTACCTTAATTCACTTTTTTTCTTATCTAGTCCTTCAATAATATTATGATGGTCATCACAATAGATTGCAATGTTTTTGTAACTGTCATTTTCAGGATTTCCATCTCTGTGATGTAAGCTTAATTTTTTATCAAGTGCAGTAATTCCACATTTTTCACATCTAGCCCTATTAACAGTAAATTGACCAAGATACTTCAAAAGCTCAGTTTGACTGAAGTCTTTCCTATCACCCATATGTTTTCCGGCTCAAACTAAGAATTAAGAATTTTCTATATCTTTTTCCGATAAAATGATTTGATATATTAATGACGTTCGGGTTTCTGACATATTGCGTATAATACTATGTGGTTTTGGTGTTGTTGGTCAAAGCCTTGCTAAATTACTTGACTCGAGAGCAGAAGATCTCTATGCACGGTATGGAATAAAGCCAAGAATAGTTGGGGTATGTGATAGTAAAGGAAGTGCAACAGAGTCTTTGGGACTTGATTTAAGTAAATTAATTTCTGAAAAGAAAAAAAATGGCACAGTGAAAAATTATGGTAGTGCAAAAAATCAAATGTCTGGTGTAGACATGATAAATAATTTAGATGCAGATGTATTAATTGAGGCTACTGCAAGCAACTACAAAGATGCAGAGCCAGGCATGTCTCATATCATAAATGCAATGAAAAGAGGCATGCATGTCATATCTGTGAATAAAGGACCTCTAGCTCTTGCATTTCCATCTTTGATGGAGCTTGCAAATTACAATCATGTTTTGCTTAGATTTAGTGGAACCGTAGGAGGCGGTACACCAATTTTAGATTATGGAAAAAATAGTTTACGCGGAGAAAGAATCACCTCATTTGCAGGAATACTAAATGGTACAACAAATTACATTCTAACAAATATGACGAATGGTATGTCTTTTGATACAGCGCTAAAGGATGCTAAATCAAAAGGCTACGTGGAAGCAGATGAATCGCTTGATTTGGATGGTCTAGATGCAGCTGCCAAACTTGTAATCCTGGCAAATTGGGTCATGGACATGAAAGTAACTCTTCCAGATATCAAATGTACAGGAATTCGTAAAGTTTCAAGTTCAGATATTCAAAAAGCTACCAAAAACAAGTGTGCTGTAAAACTAATTGCCTCTTGCAACAAGGACCTAGAGGTAAGTCCACGAGAGATCTCACTAGATGATCCTCTATGTGTTAATGGAACGCTAAACTCCATTGCATTTACTTCAGAACATTCTGGAACTCAGACCATAACTGGTCGTGGGGCAGGAGGTATGGAAACTGCAAGCTCCATCTTACGTGATTTGCTAGATATTAGAAAAGAGATTTCTAGAACTTGAAGTCAAATCTAATATCTAAAAGCGAAACAAATGAGTTGCTAAAAGATATTGCCTCTCAATGGAAAATAGATATTCCAAAAATAAAGAACCTTAGAATCCATTACATTGCAGATGATACACAGATAATTACTGCAAAAAATATCATGATTTTAAAAATTGGTGAAGTACATCTTCCATTTCTTTCACAAAAAGAACTTTTAGAAAAATTTCCACATGTGATGGTAGACATGGGAGCTGTCAAGTTTATGTGCAACGGTGCAAACGTAATGCGACCTGGAATTAGAAGTTATTCAGAATTTGAAAAAGATCAAATAGTTTGTGTTATTGAAGAATCACAACGCAAGTTTCTTGCTGTTGGAAAAGCAATGGTGCCAAGTACAGAATTAGAATCAATGGAAAAAGGTGAAGTTGTAAAAAATTTGCATTATATTTCTGATAAATTTTGGGAAGTTGGAAAAACTATTTCAGATTAGTTTAGTTTCTCTGTAAACTCTTTAGATCCTTCGCTGTTAATGACGAGAACATCAATTCCGTCACCACTGAAAGAGTCTCTCAGTATTGCTGATTTTACAGCCTTTTTTGCCAATTCAATTGCATCTTTTTCTGTCATGTTTTCTTTGAATTGCGGATCAAGTACTCCAAGTGCCGTTTCAGCTCCTGTTCCAACTGCCGCATAATCGTCTGGAAGAACCGAACCCAATGGGTCTAATGTGTAAATTACTGGTTTGTCAACAACTCCTCCAACTATTACCTGGGTAAGCAATGGGAAGAATCGTCTTTCATACATCATGTTTGACATCATCTTTGCTATTGTGTTTGGTGGAATCTCTCTTTTTATCTCCATTTTTCTAATTTTTGCAAGAGCTGAAATTTGTAATGAGAGAATTTGCATATCTGCAACTAATCCTGCACAGGCAGCCCCAACCTTAGGAGTCAATTGAAAGGTCTTTTTCGTGGTTTTGCTGACCAAAAAGTTACCATAAGCGATTCTTTTTTCACTAGCAAAAACCACGCCACCATCATATGTTATGCCCACAGCTGTTGCGCCTGGCATGTACATGTATGACATATTTCAAATGGTTTCAGAGCACAATAAAGGCCTTTCTCCGAAATCAGAGGCTAGTTTTTTCCAAATTTGTCCATTATGAGGCAAACACATTTTGTGGTTTTATTCAATAGATCAATCCTTGCAAATTCATTTGGTGAATGGATTCTTGCAAACATGTATGTGCTTCCAATAGAGATACAAGGTGCACCAAGAATTTTCATAAAGGAATGCATTGGTCCTGTTCCCGCGTTTGAAACATTGATGATGGATTTTCCATATGACTCATCAGCTGCTTGTTTTACTTGTTTTACAAATGGATGAGAAGGGTTAGTTCGAGCAGCTGCTTCTCCATGATACACTTTGACTTTCAAATCACCGAAACCTTTTGCCTTAAGATGGTTTTTTAATCGTTGAAGTTGTTTTGTAGGAACCATTTCTGGAACCAGTCTGAAATCAATCTTTACTAATGCACTTCCTGGCAATACAGTCTTTGCACCCTCACCAGTATATCCTGAAACAAAACCTGCGATGTTACATGTTGGTCCAGCCACAAGTGCTTTTTTTGCCTCCATTCCTTTTTTGTTTCCAACGAATGACTTTATTCCAAATTCTTTTTTAAAATCAGAATCATCAAATGGTTCACGTTTAATTATTTTCAAATCGGTTTTTGTTAATGGTTTTACTTCTTTGTACCAGTCTTTAATCAAAATTTTCCCATTTGAATCCCTAAGTGTTTTTACAGCTTCAACTAGTTTCCATGCGGGATTTTTAATTAAAACAGCAAGACTAGAATGTGCGTCTCTTACAGATTCTTTTGCAATTAATTCTACAAATAGCAATCCTTTCATTCCTAGTCCTACAATTGGACGATTTTTTGAATCAACATAACCAAATTCCCAAATCACACCATCGCATGAAAATTTCTTTTTGAATTTTTTTAGATATGGGTTAATGTGTGGGCTTCCTACTTCCTCTTCACCTTCTATTACGAATTTGATGTTACAAGGAACATCTCCGTTTACCTTCAGATGTGCCTCAACAGCCTTTATTCTAGTGATTAGTTCGCCTTTATCATCTGCTGAGCCCCTACCGAATATTTTATTCCCTTTGATTTTGGCGCTAAATGGTGGATAATCCCATAAATCAAATGGCTCTGCTGGTTGCACATCATAATGATTGTAAAACAATAATGTCTTGTTTGAGTTTTTTTTAGATTTTAATTCGCCATAGACTACCGGAGGGATATTTTTTCCTAAACGCAAAACTTGAGATTTAATTCCAGCTTTTTGAAGCATTTTCTTTACAAGATTGGCACATTCTTCAATTCCTTCATTTTTTGCAGAAACGCTAGGTTGTCTAATCAGTGTCTGAAGATTAGACACTAAGTTACTCATATTCGAATCTACGTGTGATAGGATTTTTTTCATTTTATTTTATCAAATGGTTTCATGACTTGAGGAATTACATCAATAAGATCCATTGATGTCATGTGTAATCCCAACTTCTTTTGAACTAATTTTCCTGCCAAACCATTAATGTATGTGGCAGCAGCTGCAGATTCTAGGGCATTTCTGTTTTTTGATAATATGCCAGCGACTAATCCGGACAAAACGTCTCCTGTCCCACCAACTGTCATTGCTGGAATTTTTTTTGGGTTAAGATAGGTTGTTTTGCCATCAGACACAACGTCAGTTTGTCCTTTTAGTAGAATAGTAATGCTATGTTTTCTAGCAAACTTTTCAACCGTTGAAATTCTTTGTTTTTGATTTTCAGGTGGAGAAATTCCAAATAATCTTTTAAATTCACCAGCATGTGGAGTAACAACTGCATTTTTGTTTGAAATAACTGGCAAAATGTCAGATACAAGTGCACTTGCATCTAGAGATACACGAACGTCATTTTTGATCAAAGACTCTACAAGTATATTTAATGAAGTTTTTTCAGCAATGGCTAAACCCATTCCAATGGTAGCAGAATCTAGATTTTTTGGAATTGCCCCGAGCAATTTTCTGACAGCCCCACGAGTTAGTTTTTGATCAACTAATGGAATTACAATAAGATTAGGGGATATTGCTCTTGTGGATTGAGCATTAATTTTTGGAACAGAAGTATACACAAGGTCGGTTCCAGCCCTCAAAGCAGCTAATGAGGAGAGAATTGGAGCTCCATGATAGATGTAACTTCCTCCTACTACCAAAACTGTGCCATTTTCACCTTTACGAGAATTTGCTTTTCTAGCAGGAATGAATTTTTTTACAATTGTGGTCTGAAGCGTTTTTGTGACCATAGTTTATGCTTCAAATGCGGATGAATAAATCTTGTTTGTTGTTATGCTTTAGCTACGGATTTTTTCTTTCGAGTTGCAGGTTTTCTATCAAAAAATGCTTTTCTTGCAAAACACAGGTAAGTTGTGTGTCCTATACCTTGAAATGAATGTCTTGTTTTTCCTTCTCTTGCATCAATTGTTCTCAAAATATTTTCAGTACACTCTATATCTGTGAATTCATTTTGTACAAGTGAGGAAGCAAGTTTTTCTAATTGATTCATTGTTGGACATATTGATACGATAGTTCCACTGCCTTTGAGCATCTTTCTTGCTTGCGATACAACTGTCCAAGGATCTCCCAAGTCTACAATTACTATATCAACATCTTTAATTGGAATTTTTTTTGTAGTTTTAAGATCCATTTTTTTCATTGTTATGTGCTTTTCCATTCCAACTTTTTTGATATTTTTTTCTGCGATTTTCATAAAATCTGGATTAACATCAAAAGTGTAAACATGTCCTTTTGGTTTTACAATACTTGCGACAAATGTAGTCAACGAAGCACTACCAGTACCTATTTCAACAATTTTTTGTCCACTTTGAATTCCAGCTCTAGCTACAATATAACCAAGATCTTTTGGATATACAATCTGAGTTCCATGTTGAATTTTTGAAATGAAATCAAATGTGGTTGGCTCTAATACATAGACATACTTGTCTTTGTTTGTAATAATTCTAGAGCCAAATTCTTTTCCAATTGCATCTGCATGTTTTATTACACCAATATGTGTATGAAGGACTTCATTTTTAGAAATTTTTTGAAGCCATTTCTTTGAACTGTTATAATAGAATAGAACGTACGAATTTGTTTTTACTTTACTCACGGTGGGTGCATAAATTGTTGTAGATAAAAGTCTACTTTTGAACTACATGCGTTCTGGTGACGGAATTCCTAAAAGATTCAACACTTTGCCAAGTGTAGATTTGAATGAAGAAACCAAACATAATCTAGCATTGGTGAGAGATTTATCTCCAGAATCTATGACCCTTACATGTTCGTAAAACGCGTTAAATGACACTGCCAGATTGTAACAATATTTTGCAATTACTTTAGGGGATAGATTGTTTGCAGAATCTTTAACCTGAATGCCAAACAATCCTATCATCTTGACTAATCCAGCCTCAAATTCATTGTTTAGTAAATCAAATGAAGAGTCAAAGTTTGGTGAAATGTCAGCTTTTTCTAAAATTCTAGTAGATCGTGCAAAAGTATACTGAATGTATGGAGCAGTATCTCCTTCAAGACTAAGTGACTTTGTAAGATCAAAGGTTATGATTTTGTCCAAATCCACTTTTATCATCTCATAACGTAATGTTCCAACTGCAACTTGATGAGCTATCAATTGAACTACATCATCTTTCATTTCCAAATTTCGTTTTTTAGTTTCTTGAATGGTTTTTGTTTTTAACATGTCATAGACAGAGTCCGCATTAACATACAACCCTTTTCTACCAGACATCTGGGCTTGCTTTCCACTAGTGTTCATTCCTAATTGTTTTGCAGTATCTGAGCTTAAAGTAACTGATTCATACGCCAAATGAACATATGATTCAGGATTTGAAGTAAATTCTGACATTATTTCTGTAACAATTTTTTGGAGTCTTGACTGTCTGGAATCAATTACCGTGATTACCTTGTTTGCCACAAAGTTTTGCTTTGGTTCGGAGGTTTTCTCCAAAGTTGTTTGCCACAAAGTTCTGTTTGGTTGATTTTGTTCATATTTTTTGTAATTAAATGGATCATCTAACAATCCTAATTTGAAGGCAGCATACGTAATGTCTTTTGCAATGTAAGTTGCTGTTCCATTGCTTCTAACAACAACCTTGTCTTCTTCTTTCTCTTTACCCCTAATTACCCAACAGTCTTTGTTTTTTCCTTCTTTTTCAAATTCTAAAATTTTCATTTCCTTTAATTTTTCAAAGATTTTTTCCCATAATCCTGAATGAATTATTTCCGATTCAAAATTTAGGCAATCATATGTTACATCAAGATTCCAACAAGTATCCAATTGATCTTTAAGCACTTTTTTGGTTACACTTTCAGCCTGTTTCGCTCTTTCAGAGCCCTTTTTTTCAATTTCTTGTAGAATCTGCTTTCTCTGTTCATCAAATTTTGGTGTACCAGATATTGTGTAGATTTTTGCATAAACATCATCACCGCAATATTCAGCAAATTTTTTACCTGTAGGAGAAGTTTCCTTATAGTCATAATTATTGAATGCACAAATAATATCGGCTACTTGAGAACCAGAATCATCAACATAATTCAGAATTTTGACATCAAAATTTGCTTTTTCCAATATTCGTGCAAGAGTATCACCAATTATGATATTTCGAACATGGCCAATGTGTAATGCCTTGTTAGGATTAACACTGGTATGTTCTACAACAATCCTTGATTTTTTCCCAATGTCAACAAAACCATAATCATCTTTGATTGAATTTTTTATTACCAATTCATTGAATTTGTTCATATTTGCAAAAAAGTTCAGATTGCCGGAGGGATGTGCTTCTACTTTTGAAATGAGTTCACTAAGGTGCTTTTGATAATTTTCAGAAATTGTTTGTGCAATTTCATTAGGTTTTTTCTTTTGAGATTTAGCAAGCAAGAAACAAACATTACATGATACATCACCAAATCCTTTCTTTGCAGGCTCTACAGTGAAAGAAACCTCAGGATAATTAAGTTCCTGCAGACTTTTGTTTACGTTTGATTTTATTTCATCTAGTAAAATTTGAAATGTCAATCCTAGACCTCAGAAAGTTTTGGGGCAAGTTTATCAAGTGCTTCAAGTAAGCCATCACCGGACTTTGCTGAAACACTAAAAGTTGCTTGTGACTGGACGGATTCAAAGGCATTTCCTAAAGCTACACTAGTTTTTGCGATCTTAAATAATGGAACATCAGTTTCACTATCACCTATTGCGATCACATCATCTTTAGTTACCGACAACATTTTCATTACTTCCTCAAACCCACGACCCTTGTTTATGCCACTGGAGTTAATATGAAATGCGTATTGGCTATCTGACAATTCTACATTAAGATTATTTTTTAATACAATTTTTTTTGCAATTTCAATATCAAAAGTTCTTTCTAAAACAACCTCAGTTAATCTAGGAAATACTGGTTTTTCTTTTACATTATCAATTTTCGACTTGAGAATTTCAAGTGCATGAAGGCATTCGTCCTTATTTCCTAATAATTTGTGCTCATTTGGGCCAAATGTAATGCACCCACCATTTTCTCCTACTGCAATATTTGTTGTTCCTCCAAATATTGAAAGAATATATCCTTCAACCGAAGAGCGTCCAGAAACGAAAATTACATTATGACCAATGTTTTTCAAATGTCGTAATGCAGATAATGCATCAAGATGAATTCTTCCTCCCCCATTTTCTGTAATGGTACCATCAATATCTACAGCAAATGTTTTTTGTTTCATGATTTTTCTATTAAAAACCAGATAATAATTGCTACGAAATCAGAATAAAGAAAGTAGATTAGGGTAAGGAATTGCATAATTTTTGTGGTAAAAAAAGGACAGATTGAAGAAATCTTTAGTAAAGCAAGATTTGCTGATAAAACAAGTACTTACAAAGTATTTTTCAGAGACTTTGATACAATAAGAGAAGTGCCGCTACTAGATTTTATTATTGAATCTAATAATTTTGAAACAATACCTATTACTAGAATTGAATTGATCAAAAAAGATGATAAGATTCTATTTGAAAAATCAAAACTTGAGGTGAATTAGTTGGGAATTCCTGAAAAAATAAAAGCAATTCAAGACGAGATGGCAAAAACCAAGATCAATAAAGCCACAGAACACCATTTGGGTTTACTTAAAGCAAAAATTGCAAAGCTAAAACGAGAACAAGAAGAAAGAAAATCAAAGAAAGGTGCAAAGACAGATGGCTTTGATGTAAAACGAAGTGGTGATGCAACAGTTGTATTCATTGGTTTTCCAAGTGTTGGAAAATCTACATTGCTTAACAAATTAACTGGAGCAAGATCAGCTGTTGCCGCATATCAATTTACAACATTAACAGTTGTTCCAGGAATGATGGAATATAGAGGTGCAAGGATTCAGCTTTTGGATTTACCAGGAATTATCAAAGGTGCATCATCTGGAAAGGGTCTTGGAAAAAGAATTTTGGCTGTTGCAAGAAATGCTAATTTAGTGCTTTTGATGCTAGATGTGTTTCAGCCCTATCACGAAGATGTACTCGTAAAAGAACTGGCCAATATAGGAATAAGGCTTAATCAAAAGCCGCCTAACATTGTGATTGAAAAGACCACTACAGGAGGCATAGCAGTTGCCCAACAGGTAAAACTAACAAAAATGAGTGAAAAATTGCTAAAAGACATTCTACGAATTTATGGGATAAACAGTGCCAGAGTCGTAATTCGAGAGGATCTTACTGACGAACAATTAATTGATTACATTTCAGGAAATAAAAGCTATGCAGATTCTCTTACAATAATTAACAAAATTGATTTAGTTGATAAGAAATTTCTCAAAAAATTAAGTACAAAAATAAAATCTGAATTTATCGAAGTGTCTGCTGATTCTGGAATAAATGTTGACGAATTAAAAGACAAAATTTATGACAAACTTGAATTTATGAGAATTTACATGAGACCAAAGGGTGGAGAAACGGATTATAAAGAGCCACTAATTGCTAGAGTGGATTCAACAACGGGAGATATTTGTGATAAATTACATAGAAGAATGAAAAAGGAATTTCGATATGCGATGGTTTGGGGAAATAGTGTCAAATTTGGCGGACAACGAGTTGGAATAGATCATGTTTTACAAGATGAAGATGTCTTAACAATAATAAAATCGCGTGGAGTTTAACAAAAATTTTTGTTTGAGAAACTTTTTGAGAAGATATGGATCAAGATTTTGAATTTAGATGGTGCAAATTCTGCATGACAAAAACAAAACAAGAAATTGTTTTTCTTCCTGAATTACCAACTTACAAGCGTAGAAGACAATACAAATGCACTGTTTGTGGGACTAAAACATGGTTGCAAGGTAGAAGACCATCAGCTGAAAGTGTGTATTGATAGTATTTTCGATCCAAATTTTAAATTTTGAAAAAAAATTCGTTGATAAATTGTTATCACTTTGTGTAATTTCGTTCAGTTTAACCATAGGAAAACAATGAAAATTACGGTTTTGCAATGGCTGCAAGAAGAAAAGCTGCTGCTAAACGAAAAACTGGCGGAAAAAGAAGAAAATCCGGCGGTAAAAAGAAAGGCGGAGCTAAACGCAAGAGAAGACGATAGATTCGTCAAAAATTTACAATCATCAACGCGATTGGCGATTTGTATTCCTTTTTCTAAATTAATTTTTAAAAATTAACTGAACATTTGGTCAGGTGGTGATGAATTTTTTGATTTTACTGATGATTTTTCAACAGAAAATTTTCTATCAGATGGAATGATTGAAATTTTTACTGATGTGTTGATTGTATAACGTGGAGTACCATCTCTGTTTTTAAAATTCACAGCTTTACCAACTCTATCTAAATCAATTTTAACTTTGACAATAGATCCATCTTCTAATTCAAAAGAAACAAAATCATTTTCGAGTCTTTTGTAATCTAACATCTTGAATTCAATTTTGTCATTTTTTTCACTCATTACGAACACCTAGTATAGATAGCTCATCAACTTGATTTGCTCTTCAGTGCCAATCACGTTTTTCTCAACTAATAGTTCTAAGAGTTCTTTAAGCAAAACTTTTTGTTGCTCAGATAAAGCTCCTTCTCCTCCACCTCTTTCTCCTGGCGGACCTGGGGGACCTTTTGGACCTTGTGTCCCTATTGGCCCCTGTGGACCTCTAGTACCGGCTTCTCCTCCTGGACCATCTGGTCCTAATGGACCACGTTCACCTTGTGGACCTTGTACTCCTTGTGGACCTTGTGGACCTTTGTCACCTGGTGCTCCCAGAGGACCACGCTCACCTTGTGGACCTTGTGCACCTAGCGGGCCCTTATCCCCTACACCACCTGGTGAACCGGTTAATCCTTTTTCTCCTGTTGCACCTAGTGGACCTTTTGGCCCTGTATCACCTTGAGCTCCTGGAACACCAGTTAATCCCTTTGCTCCCGGTGGACCCTGTGGACCTTGCGTGCCCTTATCCCCCGGGACACCTGCCGCACCCTCCGGACCTTTTGGCCCTAATGCACCTGGTGGACCTGCTACTCCTTTTTCTCCAGGAATACCTCCTGGACCAGTCTCACCTTTAGAACCTGAAGAACCACGTTCACCTGTTAATCCTTTATCACCGGGTGGACCTTTTGGACCTTTATCACCTGACGGACCAATAGTACCTAGTGGACCTTTGTCACCTTTGTCACCCATTGGACCCGTAGAACCTTTGTCACCTTCTTCTCCAGTTATACCAGCTGGACCTTTTTCTCCTTTGTCACCTTTATCACCAGTAATTCCTTTGTCACCTTCTAGTCCTTTATCACCTGGCGGACCTTTATCACCAGCAAGACCTTGTGGACCTTTGTCACCTTTTGGACCAGTTGATCCACGGCCTCCTCTTTCACCGATTGAGCCAGGAAATCCTCTTTCACCTACATCACCAGAAGTGCCTCTAACACCTCTTTCACCTTTTGGTTCCGTTGAAATTGTTTGACGAGTTGTTTTTGTTGGCGTTACAGTTTTTCTTGTTGAAGGTTTTTCAGAAACTTTAACATCAAAAACAGAATGCATTGTTGAAAATTGGTCCATTACAACAATCCAAACTGTGTCTAAATCAAAAACAGAATCAGGAATTGGATTACTATCAC
>DRGT01000044.1 GCA_011055585.1 Candidatus Nitrosopumilus sp.
AGAAACCAAAAAAAACTATATGAGTTATTTTTAGACTGGGCAATTTCTGAAAATGCTGATGGAATAATTGCCGGTGCAACAGTTCCTAAAATTATTAGCTATTGCAAGAAAAAAGCTAAAAACAACTTGTCAATTTATTCTCCAGGAATTGGCACTCAGGGTGGAAAAATCAAAAGTGCATTAAACGCTGGTACTGACTTTTTTATTGTTGGTAGAACAATTTTAAATGCTAAAAATCCAATTTCTGTTGCAAAAAAATTACATTTAGAATCACTTGAAAAGTAATTGATTAGCTTTTGATAACACTGATTTTGCATTTTGATAAGTTGTCTTTTCAAATGCACTTTTGTAATCTAACCAAACAAAGTCTAAATGTTCATGCGAAATTGTAATTTTTTCAGTATTTGTTTTTGCTAAATAAAAAACCACTTTTTTTTGAATTAGTCCCCCTTCAAATTGAAAATCATATTCAATATTTTCTTCAAATCCCTCTACAAAATTTAAGTCCGAAATTCCTGTTTCTTCTTTTGCTTCTCTAATCACCGTGTCAAGAGGATTTTCACCTTTCTCCATTTTCCCCTTCACGAAATCCCAATGTCCAGAAGGATAATGAAGTAAAAGAAATACAATTCCTTCAGGAGTATCTCTAAAAATTACTGCACCGGATGATTTTTCATTCAATTTTATTTAATTTTGATTAAACACTATAATTACTTACCAAGACGTCTTTTTCTTTTTTGAAAAGTTCTAATTGCTCTCATGAGATCAATTTTTCGGAATCCCGGCCAAAAAATATCCATAAAAATAAGTTCACTATATGCACTTTGCCATAACAAGAATCCACTTAATCTCCTTTCACCAGATGTTCTTAGAATCATGTCAGGGGATGATTGTGGTAAATGCGAAGTGTAAAGATTTGATTCAATTTCTTTTTTATTAATATCATCAACTTTCAATGAGCCTTCACTAATTTTTACACCAATTTTTTTCACTGCATCAATTAACTCATCTTGTCCCCCATATGCTAAGGCAATGTTAAGAAAATGTTCATCATAATTCTTTGTCACATCATCCAATCTTTTTAGTACATCTCTGATAGAATCTGGTAATAGCTCAATTTTTCCAATTGCTTTAACTCTCATTTTATTTCTATGAATTCTTGGATCATTGTACAGTTTTTCTAGCCTATTTTTAATCAAGTCAAAAAGATATTCTAATTCTTCATCTTTTCTATTCAGATTTTCTGCTGATAATGCATACAAAGTAATAATTTTGATATCAAATTCCTCACACCAATCAAGAAGATTCTCTACCGCATCTGCCCCTCTGAAATGCCCGGTTTTTGTAAAGCTAAGATTTCTTTTCGCCCATCTTCTATTTCCATCAAGTATTAAGGCTATATGATTAGGCATAGAACCATTGAGAATTTCTTTTTCTAATTTTTTAGAATATAATTTGTAAAGGCCTAAAATATTCAATGCGGTATCTTTGAGTTTTATTATTTTTCACCTTTTATGGATAAATGAGGCGAATAGATATGATTGTTTTTACTCTAATTCACACAAAGGTAAAGAATTCTAGTCTGAACTTGAATCTTCTTGCATTTCTTGAACCGAACGCTTTCTATATTTTTTGAACAAAATTGTTGCTGAAACTATAGTTGCAGCCAATCCTGCCAGTAGTGGAGGAATAAGAGTAAAAGAGCTTTCATCATTGATTAAGATATTTGTAAATTGATAAACTGTTGGATACAAAGATAACAATACAACTAATCTCAATGTATCTGTAATTTGTCTTGAAATTCCACCTAACCAATTACTGAGAAATGTTCCAGCAAATATTGAACCAATTCCAACCCATAGAATTGGTAGTGCACCTGCAAAGAACTGTCCCATTACAACTTTGTTAGAAATAATATTGATGAGCTCAGTTTCAGGTTCTATTAAACTAGCATCAACAGCTACAACTCCAGCTGAAACTGAAGATAACATTAGAATTATTCCTGCAATTAATGTAAACATTCTGATAAATCCAGAAGGCGTGGGCTTTGTCCAATTAGACCAAGCTTTGTCAATATCAAATGCTCTGATCAAAAATGCACCACCAAGAATACTTATGAGAACAGCAAATATTTCTGCAGTATAACCAACAATTGTTGCAATTCCACCAATCAAAAGCAAAATTCCAGGAACACCTAAAAAGAATTTTGAATATTTTGAATCATAAGCAATCATTTTCAAGTATTTACCAAAAACTGCATAAGAATACTCTACACTTCTACTTACTTTCATCACAACTCTTTGTACGGAGATTACTGGAAGTACATTTTGAATAACTGGAATAACACTTTCATCATCTTCACCATCTGAAACAATTACTGCACCGTTGGCAGAAAATTTTTGTAAAACAGATCTTATTTCGGATGCAATTTTTTCATCTGCTTTCACTCCTCTATTTTTTACTCCAGTAACTGTCACAACTTGTGCTTCGTATCCTTTGCTAATCAAATCTTCAAATGTCTTTATTGCAGCAAAAATCGAATTAGAATCTGCATCCTCAGGATCTTCTAACGCTAATCTTTGAGCAGCTTCAATACATGCATTTCTTCCAACTACCGGAGTCTGAATTCCAGTTTTTTCACCTACATCATTATCTCTATCAACACAAATTACTAGCAGTCTACTTACTTCGGACGCTTTGACATCCTTCTCAATCTTGCTGGTCTTTTGAGACATTCTTAATATTATTACAAAATTGCTTTATAACGATTTCACACCTTTGAAAATATTATACTTAGGTCTTTGAAATCAAATCAGGGTCTAGAATTATCTGACTTGAATATGTGTGACTCTGAATTTTCTTTAAATTGATTAATTTTGGTTATGAATTCTTTAATTTCAGCAGATTCTGTACCTTCTTCAATCATGGTTGCAGCAACAATGGTTTCTCTGACATAGGTGTTGTAATGTTTTAGAGCTTCAATATAGCTGATGTAGCTTTCAAGCCATTCTTCTGTTGCTTTACTCTCAACTAATTGTATGATTTGAGAATTGATTTGTACAGTTGATATTTCAGCTTGTTCAATATACTCTTTAGGAGAAATATTTCCATCTAACAAATTTTGAAATTCCGTATCAACAGCTTCGCTTATTACCACATGAACATTTTTGACTCCATCTAGATGAGATTCGAAATCTGAAACAACAAAAGTTATCTCAGAATTCTGAGGTAAAAACCAAAATACAAAACTTGCCATAGTTATAGCTGCCAAAACCCCAATAGTTAGGAAAATTCCCTTTTTTGATGCCATTTATCTCAAACCTTTTCATGCTGTTTATAACTGGTTAAATGATTCAAAATTTTTGCTCATTTTTAGAAAAAATAAGAAATTATTAATTCTAAATTAAAACTATGTCAAAATAATGAAAAAATTAGAATTTTCTGCAAATAAATTTCAACTATTCCATCATAATGGTTTGAAAACTTACACTACTCCAGTCTATAGTTAAATAATTTTTACAGCATCTTCCTAAATAGAACAAAAGCCGAGATTTTTTAGAATGGTTACAGCATATTGTGTAAAATGCAGAGCAAAGAGAGATATCAAAGATCCTGAAGAAACTAAACTAAAGAACGGACGTCCAGCTGTAAAAGGTACATGTCCAAAATGTGGAACAAAAGTTTTCCGAATAGGAAAAATGTAGGAAGACTACCACAAAGTCCCTTTTTTAGAAAACCCATATAGGGTGTTTAGTTTTTTAAAAAATATGACAAAGGCAGATTATGAAAAACTCCTCAAACGTATTGAGGGCAATCTCTCAGATGAAAAAAAACAAACCACCACTAGGTTTGAGTTGCCTACAGTTGATGTAATGTGGGAAGGACAAAAGACTTTTTTGCGGAATTTTGCTGAATTTCCAAAAATCCTACGTAGAAATCCTGACAAAGTTCTTCAATATCTTTCAAAAGAATTTGCTGTTCCTGCAGAACGAATTGGAGATAAAGCCATGTTTATTGGAAGAAGAGATCCAGATGATTTTACACGCTTATTCCAAATTTATGTAAAAGACTATCTTGAATGCCCTACCTGTAAAAGCCCAGACACAAAAATTATCAAAGAAAATAGAATCACATTTTTAATTTGTGAAGCATGTGGTGCAAAATCAACAATGAAAGGAAAGTATGCATGAAATGTCATTCTCAATTAAACTAACAGATTATCAAAAAAACGCAATGCTGAATATTTGCGATGCTGATTTGTTAGGAAAAAAAATAACCGAAAAAGAACTCGAAGTTCATATTAGTAAAAGCTATTATGGGGAAAAAATAGTCGAAAAAGAAGAAGCAAAAACCCTTCTAAAAAATTCTTCAATTATTAACATGGTTGGAAAAGAAATTATTTCTTTATCAACAAGTCTTGGAATTGGTTCTGAGGATGGCGTAAAAGAAATTGATGGTGTCCCTTTTTTGATTGTGTATAAAATGTAAAACATCACAATTATATATAAAAAAATTTCTAAAATATTATGGGAAAGAGAAAAGTCTTAAACGAAAGTGCATTAAAAGAAATTCGATTACCTGAAGAAGGTGAATTGTTAGGACGTGTACTAAAATTGTTGGGCAGTGATCAAGTTATGGTAAAATGTACTGACGGTATTACTAGACGCGGAAGAATTAGAGGAAAGCTAAAACGAAGAATTTGGATTCGTGATAATGATATTGTAATAATTGCTCCATGGGATTTTAAATATGCAGAACGGGGAGACATTATTTGGAGATTTACGTTACCTCAAGTAGATTGGTTAAAAAACAATGATCATCTACCTAGGGATTTCTAAATTATTAGAAATCGATTTTACTTGCTAAGCTATGACAAATATGTTGGCTGATGACATTGATAAAAAACTGGAATCAAGGATAAACAGTAAATTAATTTCTAAAGCTAAACGTGGCAAAATTTTAGATGGTTTTAAGAAAAACAAAGTGGTCAACGAGGTTCTTGACAAAACAACCATGATGACCATGTATGATATGATAAAATCTCATATCATATCTTATGTCAATGGGGTTGTAAAGGCTGGAAAAGAATCTGTGGTTTTTTGGGCAGTTGACGAAAATCAAAACGATGTTGCCTTAAAGGTGTATCTTGTTTCAACTACAAATTTCAAAAAAAGAGCTCAATACATTTTAGGTGATCCAAGATTCTCTAAAATAAAAAAAGGTACTAGAAATCTTGTTTATTTATGGGCACGAAAAGAATTTACAAACCTGA
>DRGT01000045.1 GCA_011055585.1 Candidatus Nitrosopumilus sp.
GACTTGATTTGTTGCAGTTCTGATGTAAGAGAATCTTTTTCTGATTTTACAGATTCGTTCTCAGACTTGATTTGTTGCAGTTCTGATGTAAGAGAATCTTTTTCTGATTTTACAGATTCGTTCTCAGACTTGATTTGTTGTAGTTCTGATGTAAGAGAATCTTTTTCTGATTTTACAGATTCGTTTTCAGACTTTATTTGTTGCAGTTCTGATGTAAGAGAATCTTTTTCTGATTTTACAGATTCGTTTTCAGACTGGAGTCGTATTAGTTCTGCTTTTGTTGGTTTAAAATCCCCCTCCATAATTTCATATTTTGTCTTTATAGCCTGTAACTCTGATTTTGTCGCTTCGAGCTTTGGCTTTAATTGCTGCAGTTCTAGCATCATTGCCTTTTTCTTAGAGTTAAAGAACATCCAATATCCCTTGATGATTAATTAAGAAAGTGTTAATACAATATTTGAATGAATATTTTTGAGTCTTAGAATTTTTTTCTGCTATAAAATATTCTTCTGATACCTATTAATTAAATCATTTTAACATCCAGTTTTAGCTAACAGTTGGCATCAAAATATAAATTAAAAAAAGAGGAGAATTATCATCTCCTAGATCTTCTTTTTGTTTTTCTTCTAGATTTTTTACCAGCTGAACGCTTTCTCTTTCTGGCGGCGGCTTTTCTTGCTTTTTCAGCTGCGTTTCGTTTTCTGGTGCGAACTGCCTTTCTAGCAGCAGCACTACGTTGAGCTTTTGTTCTCTTAGCCATTAAAACTATGAGGATAAACTTATTTTTTTATGGTAAACATAAAGAAAAATTCACAAACAATTACACTTAACGGTTCATATCAAATGTTAATCAGTTCATACTTTTTGCGTTCTTTGTAAATAAGAGTTGTAAGTTACTTCAGATACATGCAGCAAAATAATTACTATTTGACCGATTTTTACACAAATGACTCAAAGCTCGCACGGTACCATTCTCAAAGGCTCATTGCTTGCCATTTCTTTTTCGATCCTGTTTGTGATGGTTTTTGGGACATCGGAAGCTCTTGCTTCAAACGTAAAAGGCAATTCGCCTATTCTAATTGTAAATTCTGATACCGATTGGGTCGATTTCAATTCGGACGGTTTATCTGATTACTACATAAAGGCACACTATACCGGAAAGGCAAACATGGTATACAAAATTGATTACAAGTTTATTGATGAATGTGTTGATGGCTCCACTCATGATGAAGCTATACTAAAGATAGGATTTACAAACCAAGCAAACAGTCGTGAGCGTTATTGGATTTCAGATGGTATTGAAGCTTGGACACCCTGGTTCAAGTCAAACAAGGGAGCTGATGAAAACAGCAAAATAGACTTGGTGGAACATGGTCCAATACCTTTTCCTACAAGTGGTGAGGATGTAATTGTTAAAAATCAAAACGACAGGAATGGATCTTTTTCACATAGAAATAACATAAAGCAGTTAGATGGTCAATCAGGTTGGGAGGGATCCATCCATTTCAATGCACCTCCTGGAAAATATTACTTATGGGCCATTCATCCAGCTCAAGGATTTGGTGGATGTGATTCTCTTGCAGCGCTTGGAATTCCAATCATCATAAATGAATAAGATTCAGAGATAATTTTTCAAACACGCAAATTTAGATGCTGATCAAATTGTCAAATTAGAAACAAAACATCGACGAGCTTGTCTTCAACTATCTAGTTCATCTAAAACTACGAGTAGAAAACGGAACTCTAAATCCAAATTCAATCAACTCAATGTTTGTCCCTATCCAATTATTCCTAGAGCAAAACGTTATGATTATCTTTTATTTCAGTGCAAGGGAGATAAAGAACTTTTGAAGCAATTTGTGGGGTTTACTAAATTGTAGGATGCTATTAGGTATACCATTTTGGAAGTATTTTTGGCACTAATTTTCCAGTCTGCTTATGTTCTAAGATGTGTAATGGTAAATAGGCGGATAAAGTCGAGTCTTGCATATTTTAGCCCTCCCATCATGTCTGGATTTTCGACTTTATTCCCGTCCTATCTCTTCAAAATTAAGCTAAAAAATTATCAAATTAGCTTAGTCGTCTTCTTCTAGTTTTTCTATGGAAGATTACGTCGGATAATCCTGTATAGATTACACAGTTCGTATCAAATGTAAATTTGTATTTTTCCTTTTTGGAACAAATTTTGTACAAAAAATTCCACAGTCCTTATTGGATAACTATGCATAATACCAATATGGTTGGAAGAAGAACTATACTGTTTGTGCCTAATCTAGTGACAAGAATGGTGAAAGGATAATGAGCCAGCAATTAACCACAAAATTTCGTCTTCCTGCAAAAGTTGATGAGGAATATATGCAATTTTGTTATGAATTATTCGTGAGAGAAGAAAAGGGTGAAAAAATTAATTATCAAAAAGAATCAACGGATTTTTGGAATAAAAAAATTAAAGAATTGATCAAGTTTTAATTTGTTAACAATTCATATCAAATGTTAATTAAAAATCGTATAATCCTGTATAGATTACTAGGAATAATTATTTTAAAAAGTTCAAAAATTTTTATTTAATTAGGGTAGCTTCAATAGTTCCAAAATCTCCAAATGTGTCGGATTGTTCGACGGTAATAACAGTATCCTCAAACAGCCACGTTCCAAGGTCTTCAATCTCTATACTTCTTATTTCAATAAAATATTCTGTGGAACGATGATCATCGCTTTTTTGTATAAAAATAGTAACTTTATCAAGTTGCGAGTCTTCTAAAGGTGGTGAAAAGATGGTTGTTTTTTCTGAAAATTTCACACCACCAAGTTTGCTAAATAATTTCCCACTACCCTGTAAATGTGGTTCGTAAAAGGGAAAATCATTATCACTACCTCGTTCATAAGAACCATCATAAACTAGCAATTTTGTTGGACTTCTTCCAGTTCCCTCTTTGCCAGCTGTCCATGTCACTTTAATATCTCTATTTAGAAGATCAGATTTATCAAATGTTTTGAAAATCAATCCTGTACCTTTACTATTTGAGGTGCTAAAAATACTAAGTGTGTTGTCTGTACCGGTTGAAGTAAAGGTAAACTCTGGGTTAGAATCTCGAAGTGTGCGGTGTTCCCTATACTGCCACATTGATTCAGGATTTTGATAAGGAAACGTGTTTTTATCAAACTTTTGATCATCAAAAGATGTATTATAATATGTTGTATTTTTTGTAGGTTTTAATTCTAATTTCTGCACTGTGCTTTTTGGTTTTTTCATTCCCCAACCGCGTTCAATTAATTTTTCAACTGTCTCAGGTTTTACACAGGAAGGATTACCATTTATTTTAATTATCATTTCAAAATTTTCTTTGCAATCTATCGCTCCAATTGCAGAGTTCAAGAAAAGGTTGAATTTCTCATCGCTAATTTCTTCAGATAACCACAGTTCTGCCCTTGTTTTAAACCATGAAGGTAGAACCATCGTGTTATGAACTTCTGAATCATCAAAAAACTTAGAAAAAGAAGGATTTTTGTTTTTATTAAAATCATCAAACTTTGGAATTCCTTTATCCTTTTTTGGTGACTCGGTAAGTATTACTGATGATGTTTTTGGAAAAATGATATTATCATTTAAGCTCCTTGGTTTTTCATCAGAATATATCATCATTGTTGAAACATAATCAGAATCCTTGATTTTACCTTCAACCCACCATTCGGTTACTTTGGCCATCATCTTGATTTTAAATGAAGTATCAAGAATTGAGCTATTATTTCCTAAGGGAAAAATTGGTACTTGTATTGCAGGTTCATATGGTGTCATAACGATCCAGTCGTATGCATAATAATCGGTCTTTATTGTGGTACGTTGTTCAAAACAGGATTCATCATAGTTGAATTCTGTGCAAAAATCATATTTTTCATCCCACTTGTGTATTTGTTCTTCTACTACATCTAGGTCAAAACCTTTGTAGTTTAAAATAAAGTGAGATAATTCATGGCTTAGGACCCATACTGGGTCAGAAAAATCAAAGTTTGGACAATCGCATATCACTATAATGTGATTGCGTGTCCAATCATCTCCTCTATGACTATAAAATCCACCAATATCATTCTGATAAAGTTCCACTTGACCTTTGTTTTTGTCGTATACCATTACAAGAAGATCTATATCATCAGGTTTATTGTAAGATTCTTCAAACACTTTTTCAGTTAAACATAATGACTCATGATATGAATTTGGAACGTCATAAAGCTCAAGGTATTTTTCTGTAATTTCTGTATATTTTTTAACCATTTGAAAATGGTAATTACTGCATCCTGACAAGCTTGAAATCATTACAAGTTGCCATGAAACATCATCGGTTTTATGTAATGAAAAAGCAGATTGAGGAATCATAATTGATAATATAGTTATTACTAGAGTACATACTAACAACTTGTGACCATTTTTTGTTATGCTGATTCATTAAATTATCAGCAATTTTAAAAAAATTGAATGTTGTGTGGAAAAAAACACAAACAAAAGTAATAATGAGGAAGAATGAGAAAGAATGATTAGTTATGAGATATTGTGACATTAAATGAATGCACAAAATTTCTTAAACAAAAATTGCCACAGTTTTAGTCAGGATTATCTGACATAATCTTACTATGATCGCCCAGAAAGTATGAACTTATTAACAATTGATCATCCTTAAGTAATTTCATGCCATAGTGATATGTTAGGCATGGGTGTGAGGAATACTTATTGTATAATATTTGTACTTGGTTTAGTTCTTTTTCTTACACCAATGCAGCAAGCAAGTGCAGTTTTTTTTCTTCCTCCAGAATGGACTGAAGAAGAATTACTCGAATTGTTTAAACAAAAGCAATTACTTCGCGTCGAATTACAAAATGAAGAAAATTTTGATTTCGAATCATATAAACAAGAACAATTATTTCGTGCAGAGCAAGTAAGAGATCAAATCTTAGATTTTAAGATGACTGGATTACAAAATCCTTATCATGACATTAAAGTTGAAGTGATAATTACTTACGAAGGAAATGTTGAAAATGATGAATCAATTCTTGCAAGTTTTGTTGATCCTTCAAAAAACCCACAACACTATCTTGATAGGTACTATAATGAACCAATTTACAAAGAATGGTTTGATAAAAACTTTCCTGGATTAACAATTGAAAAAGCCGTTGGGTTTGAATTTGTATCAAGCTTTACAGAAACTATTGAAGCAAATTTAGAAAATGATGAATCAATTCTTGCAAGTTTTGTTGATCCTTCAAAAGACCCACAACACTACCTTGATAGGTACTATAATGAACCAATTTACAAAGAATGGTTTGATAAAAACTATCCTGAATTAACAATTGAAAAAGCCGTTGTGTTTGAATCTGTATCAAGCTTTACAGAAACTATTGAAGCAAATTTAGAAAATGATATTCCAAAAGTTGTTCAGAGAAATCACGAAATATTTCAAACAATTAAAGCTGAACAAATATCCTTAGCTGAAAAGAAATATCAAGAAATTCTGGGTGGAAAAACAATAACAAATTTTCCTGATGACGAACCAAGGAAAAAAATAGTTTATACTGAATTTAAAATAGATAATCAAACTGGCTTTATGCATAGAAATCATGATGATTTCCAAAATTATAGATTATTGCAAATTTCAATTGCAGAAGAATTTAGAGATGGTAGTTGGAAAGAAAAATTTTCGACATCAAATCCTTATCAAAATAATGAATCAATTGAGGTGTTATCCAATAATGCAGAAAATAAAATTTTAGAACAAACATTGAATTATCGGCAAAGTGAAGAATTTAAAAATTTGATAATCGAGCAGATTTTTCTGGCTGAAAATATACGAAATGAAATGCTAGATTTTAGAATGACCGGTCTAGCACATAATCCTTACTTGGATGAAAATGTGGATGAAAACATAGATAAAAACACGGATGAAAACACAGATAAAAACACAGATGAGTTACTAGGTAAAACTAATACAAGTATCGTTATTAGTTGGTCAGATCTAACTTATGTGATTGATAAACCAGAATTTAATATCCTAGATAGGAATACTAAAGGATTTGAAATGGTTAGAGCGATGGAACTTGAAATTGCCCAAAACACGTTAAATAAAATGTTATTGTTATCAAATTCAGAAGAAGTTGATGTTGAAATTATTATTTTAACTAATGAAAATAAAAAACTAAATAATTATGAACGAGATGACCAAGGTTTTGAGTTTTTCAAAAATAAATCAATAGATATAGCGGAGAAAAAATTAATTGAGATTTTAGGAGGAAAAAAAATTCACAATCCAGATTATTTAGATTTTGAGATAAAAAAATTATATTATTTAAATTTGGATAAAAAAGAATAGAAAAAAGATGCAATTTCATTAGCAGTTTCAGGAATTGCAAAAAAATACAACATTCCAACTAATTATAACTTGTCATAACCTAAGTCATAAGCGCAATTTGTGCGTGGGAGGGGATCCTTTAACTGCCAAACCATTTAGTGCATGTTTGTATTGTTTAATTTTTTCAACATCATGCTTTTTTAAAAATTCATCCGGGTTTACATCGTCTTTTAGAACTATTATAAATCGATCTGGAATGTGTTTTAATGCATTCTCGTTAAAATCAATAGCATACGAGGGAATAATGATACCGGTTAGAAATAGGCCCATGAGAATTACCGGGAGAGCTTTCCACACAAATCCGTTCTTCTTAATTTATGATGTTAAAATCATGTGAATCCAAGCTGAACAGCTTCATTTATTCTCATACTTTCTCATAGTTTCTCATAGTTTCTCATTTTTTTTTTACAATTTTTTGAATTGTTCAGATAAACCCAATTTTGTTCGATTGAACGTACAAAACGTGATTTAGCATGTTATTTCATATAATAACGTGGTTTCCTTTCGAAAATATTGGGATGATATATAGTGGAAAATTTACCCAAAAAAACCGAAAATGAAGATAGTCCAGGCGGTAATGGAGAACTGGAATGTGAAGATGCCATTATGAATGATAAGGAGAGATTTGGGAGAGCTCGTACAAGTTTGATGAGAAATCTTCGGGAAAAATATGGTAATGAGGTAGCTGATAAAACATTGGCTAGAATCAACAAAAGAATATCGGAGGATTCCTTAAGAATAAAATCTCACTTGGGAACAACCCCATAATTCGGAAAATAGTACATTTCTTTGTATTCTCTGACTTTGCTATACTAGAGCATAAAATTGAACGATTTTCGTTCTTATTATTAAAAAAAAGAAAAAAGTGGGTTTTAGTTTGTTCTATGATTTGAGGTCACCATCGCAATCGAAGGGACCTGAATCATCTGCTATAACAGGTAATGGAACTGTTGAATTCAGTACTATTGGTAAACCATCCAAAGTACCAAGCACAGGAACACCATTTTCATCTAATAGTATGGCTTGTGCGCCATCATTTAGGAAGATTGTGCCACAGTCTGTTGGTTTGTAGACAACCATTCCGTGTTTCTTTTCATGTTACACGAATTTGTTTCAAATGAAAATAATTTACGTTTAGATATTAATCAAAGATTGAAAAAATAATCAGGGGTCTGGGCAGAACTTTTTGGGGCCACCATCTGCGCAATCATGTCCACGAGCGCCCTTTGCACCCTTTATTTTTACGTCCATGGTATCATGCACCACAAATATCTGAATTGTAGGTGTTCCTGTTCCTTGTTGAATGTCCCATATAGAACTTCCAAGGGGACATACATCAATAGTTTCGTTAATTTCAGTTGCAGGATCATCTACACAACTTACTGCGAATATGTGTATAGGGGCAGAAGGTGGATCTTCACCATCTAGTCCATCACAGTCTTGATCTATAGACATGTCACAGGGCGGTCCAATAAGGTATAACGGATCAAAAACTGTTCCAAATCCATCATCGAGGTCATCTTCATCAACAAGTGCAACTAAAGTAGGATTTGGCATACCGAATTCATCAAAGCACACGTCAATTACAGCATCAGAAGAATCGCCGAAAGCAAAATGAATAGCGGGTGCAACTCCCTCTGCACAATCATCGTCATTATTTGTTCCTGTATAGATAATTGCTGTACCAAGAGCATCAGTAAGAGGTCCAGGATCTTCTCCATTTAATCCATCACCATCATTATCGATACCATCAAGACCATCTTCGCCAAACAATCCATCACCATCAACATCTAAGTCTACCAAAAAGATTTTTGTTATATCACAAAATGATTTCGTGCTAGTTTTTTTACCAGTTGTTTTGAATGTCATTCTTTCACAATCCCCCTCCGGTTGAGATTCTTTAAAAATGTCTACATGACCCATTGCAAATGTGTTGAACTCACATCCAGTAGTGGCATCACAGCTTATAGTAGTATTACCAAAAGTATTGAATATAAAGTTCTGGTTGGGCATTCCTCTAAGTCGGAGATACCACGATTGAGTTGATATCTCTCCTTTGTCAGGATCTCTGTCGCCTATTCGGATAGAAATGGTATTATCACCTAACGCTCTTGCGTCACAATCAATAACTGCGGTTTCGTTTAAACCGTCAGCTAATCCAGTCCAATCCTTCATTGATATGGTAATGTTTACTGGATTTAATTCTAGAACTACTTTGTTTTTCTTGTCGATAAGTGCACCTATGTGAAATGAATGTCCACCATTACAATCAGGCTTAAAGGAAGCATCTTTTCGGTCTTGTACATGACCAATTAAGGTATCATGTGGATGATGTGGATCCGGGTTTCCATTTGAATTGGGATTTGGCGGAATATGAGTAGCAAAAATAGAAAAATCATCGAAACTATATGTTACAACAACACCCACTAGAATAATTCCAATAAAAATAGTATAATACGCACTTTTATCTTGAATTTGATTTTGCTTTCGCACTCTCATTAACATCGCTCTACAGTTTTTCTAATTATGTAATTGTGTGTGCACATTAGACAAAAGTCAACCAAAAAAATGAGAAAAAAAGATAATTGTTGAAAAAAAATGAAAAAAACAGAGAATTAGTGAAAACACGAAAAAAAGTTGTATGATTTGAATCAGCTTTTCTTTTAATCTTAAAAATTGGTAATTAGAGCAATGGAATTAGTTCGCGGAAAAATAGTTGTCTCAATGGTTGGCTTTGTACTGTTTAGTTTGTTAGTGTAGCTTGGAATTCTTGCATCAAAGTGTTCTCTAAATTGTTAATTATAAAAGATAAAAAAAAAGGGGTTTTGTGTCTATGGTGCTAGTCAGCACACCCATCGGTGTCTTCAACGCCATTGACAGTTTCTGGTTCGAATGGACATTTATCAACGTTAGAAAATATACCATCACCATCACAATCACTTATTGCTAGATCTTCGAACTCAAACACATCAACTGTTACACTTGGAGTTGAGAATGTATGCTCTGATAGATCAGCTAAGGTGAATGAAACTGTTGCGCCCGAGTTGACATCTTGATCTGGACCACATGAAGTGTATGATCTTTTACCAACAGGAGTTTTCTTTCCTTGACCATAGTTAAAGTCAGTCCATGCTGTAACTGTAACTGATGCTGTATCTCCATCTTCCATGTCTTGATCTCCATCGTCAAAGTTACAATCTAGAAATTCTTTGTCAGTTTTTCCTTTTTGTGTAAGGCTATCTTCATCACAGTCTAGGTTGGTTGTAGCGTCAATAAGATCTGTTTGTGTAGTTGGGAAAGCAATTGGACTTCCATCTCCTACAGCCAAGTTACCAGCAAATCTATCCTTTACGGTAACACCAAGCCACGTATCTCCAGAAGCATTTTCAACGTCTATAGTTATCACGTATTCGATTGACTCACCAACAGCAATAACACCATTATCAATTCCATGTTCATTGATATCTACAGTTTTGCATATAACTGGTGTTCCACTATTATCAACAACACCATCCGTATCAGAAGAACATTCCATTTCGTCGGGGTGGGTTGCTTGAACTAATGTCATTGTAGCTGCAACAGAAATTACTGCAACAAGTATTGCAAGAGAAGTTATTGTCATTGTTTTCTTAATCATTAAATGAGTTAGCATAATTTGATGACATAAACAATGTTCCTGTCTCTTATACACATCT
>DRGT01000046.1 GCA_011055585.1 Candidatus Nitrosopumilus sp.
ATGGAAGCTGAAACCGAAGCAAGTGACTTAGCAATGAGACAATTGAAAGCAGGCAATGAAAAAGATTCACATTATGAAGGTGGACGTGCTAATGCTTTTTTTGAATTAAGAAAAATACTTAAATTGCCAAAAGAACAAAAGCAGGGGAGAATGAAGGAACGATGAGTTTTAAATGGAGGCAAGATAGAGCAGTTCATTGTCCAGCCCCAAAGTGTAATGGGATGTTATTGCAGAGTGATTTTTGCCACGAGGAAGTATGTTCGGACTGTGGCAAATACTGGATTAAGATAAGTAGATATGTAGGAACAAAAAAACCAGTAATACCAAAGCAGGAAGAGGGGAAATTAAAGTGAGATATTCTTATCAAGGAAAATATTTAATTTGTAGAGTTTGTAAATGGACAGTCAAAAAGTCAGATAATTATTGTAAAAGTTGTGGAAGAAAATTAAATAAAGAGGGACTAGATTGAAGCAGGAGCAGACGAAATGAGCTTAAAACTTGAAGATAAGGACTTGTTTGAAAGGGCTGTTGTTTTCAACAATCACCTGATTGACGCAAAGTTTGATGTTGAGGATAGAAGAAAAATTGCGCTTTTTCTAAAAGAGATTTGTGACCAAGAGATTGATATGGTGGTTAAGAGGTTTGCAGATTCTATGCAAAAAATACAAGCTGAAATTAAAAAGTCAAAGCAGGAGAAACAGTAGTCATGGTTGGAACTTGTTATGATTGTTGGAGGACGGCAGAGATTACTCTAAATTTTTACAAGCCAGATTATGAAAAAATCACAATTAAGTTTTGTAAGAAATGTAAAAAGAAAAGAGAGTTTAAGTTGCGGGGAAAAGTGAAGGTGGAAGAATGATAGAAGTAATACTAAACAAAACAATTGGGGTAATATTTCTTATGTTTGCTGCGGAATTATTTGGGTTTCCAGTTTTAACAAAAACAATCCATTGGATTAAAACAAGGTTTGTGTGGGAGAACGAAAACTAATGAGTGAAGCCGTCTTAGTTTCTGATTTATTAAAATGGGTAAAAAAAGCGAAAAGTTTGGTTAAAGAAATAGATTTGAAAGAGCAAAGAGAAATGATGAAAAATGGAGTAAATCCAAATAATCCAGAGTTTAAAGGCTATAGATTTTGGAAAGGTTACCAAAAAGCATTAAATGATTTTAGAAAACAATTGCAGGAGAAGGAGAAACATGGGAAATAAATGTCCTAATTGTGGAAGTGGATTAATAAAATTGAAAGGAAAGTACAAGCTTGCAGCACAAGTAGACTCGCAGGTGAAAGAGTCATGACTGAACTTGGACATAAATGTAAAAAAAATAAGCATGACAAATGCACTTATTCAATTTGTAATTGTAATTGTCACAAGCAGGAGAAAGTAAAATGAAAAAGATGCATGGTTTGTTTTTAATTGAATTGTTTGCCAGAGCAATAATTTCAATGGTTGCTATTGCTTTTATTGGAAAGTTTGTTTTTACAACTAATGGTTTTGAAGACCAAATTAGAATGTGGATTATTGTAATAGGGTTGATGCTTTGGCTATTGATTCCAGTATTAAAATTAAAGCAGGAAAAGGTGAAGGTGGTAAAATGAAAGGACATCAAATAATATCAAAAGTAAATCTAGGGATAAGACAAACAGCAAAGAAGTATGGCTATGATTTAACGATAAGAAGAATAAACACAATAGAAGAGAAAAAGATATATGCACCAATAAGAGTGCAAGCAACATACAACCCTTGGAATGAAAACAAACAGTTCACAGAAACATACAACAAAATAAAGAACAACACTACGTTAGACAAAGCAAGACTATACACGCTATGGGAGCTAACAAAACAGGTAAAGAATATGGAGGGAAGCATAATAGAAATAGGTTGTTGGAAGGGGGGAAGTGGAGCAATAATAGCCAAAAGTGCAGAACAAGCCAAAATCAAGGAAACCATTTATTTAATTGACACCTTTAAAGGTTGTGTAAAAATAACCAACAAAGACAAGTATTACAAAGGAGGTGAACACTCTGATGCAACAAAAGAAGAAGTTGAAAAACTAGCAAAAGAAACACAACTAAACAAGATAAAAGTATTGCAAGGAATTTTTCCAGAGGAAACAGAAAAAGAAATAAAGAGTTTTAAGTTTAGACTTGCACACATAGACGTAGATACTTATCAATCCGCAAAAGACACAACAAACTATATTTTACCAAAACTGGTAAAAGGTGGAATAATGATATACGACGACTATGGGTTTATGGGTACACAAGGAGTAACAGAATATATTAAGGAATTAAAAGCAAAAGAAAAAGAAGCAGTATTACTAATATACAATTTAAACGGACAAGGAATAATAATAAAAAGGTAAATCAAAGTGAAACAACTAATATATTTAACGCAATGGCTTTTAGGAAAAAAATGGTTTTATTCAATTTATGTTTTCTTTTTTCCAAGAGTATTTACTATGTGGCTCATTATCCTTTCAATTTTAACAAGAAAACGAAAAAAATTAAAGCAGGAAAAAACGCAACAAGGTGATAACTGATGCAAATTTGTGGAAATGTAAATAGTCATTGGAACAGAAAAACTTATTGCACATCAATAATTATTTTTAAATACTGTCCTTTATGCGGTCACAATCTGAGAGAACCAATCAAAGAAGATTATGATTTGTTAGAAAAAGAATTGCAGGATACAGCGAAGGCGGTAAAATGAGTTGGCAAGAAAAACTAAAAGAATATTTTAATTACATTGAAGATCCTGATATTTTAGATGATATTTATCAGACTTTAATGGAAGCTGAAACCGAAGCAAGTGACTTAGCAATGAGA
>DRGT01000047.1 GCA_011055585.1 Candidatus Nitrosopumilus sp.
ACTCCAATCTCGTAAATTTTTAATTATTTTGTCATAAAAATTCTTGATCTCCTGTGGATCAAACGTTGATTGATCAGTAACAGTACTATCACCCAACATTACTTTGATTTGAACAGTTTTTGTAAGATTTTTGATATGATCTACATATAATTTCTGAATTTCTTGATTTTTCTTATTTAGACTTTGAAGAAATTCGTTTGATAAATCGGTGCCTAGGCGCACAGAATTTGCTTTTTTTTGCCTGCATTAAACCTTACATAGAAACATTATTTTAAATAGAAAAATTGAGGATTTTACATATTGTCAGTTGAGAAGATCGTTTGCTGGAATTGCAATGCTGAGATAATCCAGTATTATCATGATGGGTATAAGGGAAAAAGAGGCAGGTGTCCAATTTGTGGTGTAGATTTTCCCCTAGAATAGGTGATTTTTTTATTGTCGGAAAATAATAGTTCAAAACAAAATCAGAAATCTTATACTCAGGATTCTAGTCCAAATGTAATAGATCTACTGATGGGAAAAATGGACGAAAAGGTTGTGGATTCTGAAACATTAATCAAAGAAACCCAGAAACGAATTTGGTCTGCATTAAAGAAAGGCTATGAATATGCGGGAACATTTGAAGATTCTGAAGAATTTCTTCGAAAGAATGTGTTTTCTAAAGTAGACATGATGGTTTTGTATGTAGATCTGGTTGGTTCAACCAGCATGACACTTGAATTACCTGAAGAAAAAATTGCCACAATTATCAGCTCCTTTGCTCAAGAAATGGCAAATGTCATACGAGAACATAATGGATATGTCTTAAAATTTGTAGGAGATGCAGTTGTTGGTTATTTTGTTGCAGAACAAGATTCACTTATCAAGGCAGATAATGTTATAGATACTGCAAAATCCATGATTACTGTTATTGAAAAAGGAATCAACCCTATTCTCAACCAATATGATTATCCAGATTTAATGGTAAAAATTGGGATAGATTTTGGAACCAATCTTGTTGTTAGATATGGTGCAGACAAAGAAAAATCTCCTGTGGATTTAATGGGCCCTGCAATGAATATTGCTGCAAAAATACAAGCACTAGCAAAACCAAATCAAATTTTGATTGGTGATGATGTATATACAAGATTACATCCATCTACTCAAAAAACTTTTGAGCAGGTTATTTGGAAATACAATGAATGGAAATATCGTTCAAGAGTTACTGGTGAGATTTATCAAGTTTATGAATACGAAGGTTAGATGGTAAATTGTCCAGGACACTCAATGTGTTCGTAATGATGTTCCATAAATTTTTCATTAACAACATAAATTACAATTTTATGTAAATCCGTATTTCTGATATTTTTTTTGCATATAATGCAATACTTTTTTTTCTCCCGCATTTTAGTATCAGCGATCTAAAATCACTACAGTATAAGGATCAGCGATCAGCTCAATTTGAGTAAAAATGACTCGAATTTTACACTAGAGTTTATCAAGCGAAGGATAATAAGGCAAAAATAACAGAACAGAAAGTGGAAAATATGGATTATTTTACTACAATGCACCTAATGGACTTGTATGGATTGAATCCCAACATTCAGCCTTTTGCTTTTCAATTTCTAAGAATTCCTCCAGGATTCTCACATCCAATGCAAAATATCAATAAAAATTCAAAGAAAGAATCTTTTTCTAAAAATAATGAATCAATGAATACAAAATTAGAAAACTTTCAAGAAATGTATCAAAAACATGCTTCAGGTCTTTTAGATATGACATTTCCTGGAATAATTCCTCCGGGACACCCAATGTACTCTAGACAGTTTTCTGTTAAAACACTTCAATCAGAACGGGACAAGTTGTTAAAAGAGAATCTTGAGTTAAAAAAACGATTAGGGAAATTATCTAAAGAAAAACTATCCTAAATATTTTATAATTTTTCATACACCAAGAATCCTTATTAATTTCAATTTCAAGTCTAATCATGCGACAAACTCCTCATCAAAAATGGAATAATTCTATAATAAAATTTAGGAAAAAATGTCAGCAGATAATGAAAGTATCAAAAAGCATCAGATATGTTGGGGTAATTAATGAATATGGACGAACTCTTAGCGGCATAATTAGGTCAGGAGTAAAACCTCTGTTAAAATCAGAGCAAGTAAAAAATGAATTTTTTATAATTTCTACTTTAATGACTTTAAGAAAATCACAAGATTCACCACTAGGCAAACTTGACTATGTAGTTTTAAAACATCAAAAAGTTACAGTTCTTGCTTTTCAACGAAATAAGGAAACATATTATGTTTCAATTTCTGGTAAAGAAAAAGAATTAAATAAAATAATTCCAAAAATTAAAAAATTAATTTAAGCAGGAGTAAATCCCTGATATCCACCAGTTTGTTGGGTTTTATCTTCATATATTGGCTCAAATAATGAAATTAAATAATCGTCAGGATCTAACACAATTGCATTTTTTCCAGCTTCTCTTTCAGAAATTTCTCTGTAAATCTTAACACCTTTTGATTTTAATTCTTCGACTGCAGAGTTAAGATCTCCAACTAAAAATCCAATTGTAATTCCATTATCAATAGAACTACCAATATGTTCAGCAGTTAGAGAGGCAGGATGTAGACTAATCAAAGCGCCACTTGTTCCCAAATCAATCCATGAACGCCTTTGGTTTTTTATTGGTAAACCAATTAATTCATGGTAAAATGTGAGGGATTTATCTAAATCCTTAACCGCTAAAATTACATTTCCGACCTTTTTGATATTCATAATTGTTCTATCCTCCCAGGATGTTAAAATCTTTGCCTTATTCAACCTCAACCATGGTTTCGGTTCTTTCTACGCCATTAATTTTTTGAATTTCTGTAGTGACATCTTTAATTTCTGATAAATTTTCTACTTGAATTTTTGCCACTGCGTCAAATTGGCCACTGACTGGAAATGATTCATAGACTGATTTGACTTTCCGCAATCTAGCTGCTATCAATTTTTTTGGAGATTTTACTAATACTATAGCTTTTACCATCCTAGATTGACCTCCACTTCAATTAGAGTTTCAGTTGTTACAATTTCTTTAATTTTTTTAAAATCAATTACCATGTTGTTTATTTCATCCATTGTGCCAAACAAAAATGCACAAATGTCCGAACGCCCAGTAACTATCATAACTTCTTTAACGATTTTTCGTTTTTTCTTTAAAATTTTTACTACCACATCTACTTTTCCAGGTTTAACAGTTACAAGACATAATGCGCGCATGATAATTCATAGTTTCTTTATCGGATAAAGATTACCTTAATCAGATGCTTCCTGTGAGCGAGCTTCTTCGAGATAAGCTCGTCTTTCTTCGATTTCTTTTTCTTTATCAATTTCTAAATCATCATCTACAATAATAATTGCTGCATCATCTAATGATTGAGTAGATTTTTTAGTAGACTTTGTCTTTGCTTTAGTTTTTTTTGTTTTTGTTTTAGTTTGTGATTTTGAAGACTTTTTCTTTTTTTCAGTAGAATCTGCTTTTTTTCTTACCATGAGTGTCGGAAGAAAAAGAGAATGCCATGTTATTAAATATTGTGTAGAATGTTATTTTGAAAACGAAATTGGTGCCAGGGGCGGGACTTGAACGCGCGACAGCTCGGTCTTCAGCCGAGTGCTCTCCCGGGCTGAGCTACCCTGGCACATCGGAATTTTTTTGAGCCTGGAATTAAAGTGTGTCTTTTTTTGGTTCCCAGATAATATCTGAAGTTTTAGATCTTTTGTTTAATACCCTAGCAATAACAAAGAGAAGATCAGAAAGTCTGTTGAGATATACTTGACATTCGGTGTTGATTTTCTCTGTTTTAGATAATGATACTACGTTAGTTTCAGCTCTTCTAGTAACCGTTCTTGCTAAATGAACTAAAGAGGCCGAATTTGCTCCTCCCGGCAATATGAAATTTGAAAGTGAAGGTAATTCTTTCTCATATTCATCAATTTTTTTTTCTAATTTTTCTATCATATTTTTTGAAATTCTGTTCTGTTTATCATTCATATCAGGATTAGATAAATCAGAACCTAAAACAAAGAGTTCGTTTTGGATTTTTTTTAATAATTCTTCTACATCTTGGTCTATCTTATGTGATAAAACTATTCCAAGTACAGAATTTACTTCATCAACATTTCCATAAGCTCGTATCCTTTCACTAGATTTTGAAATTCTTTTTCCTCCTTGTAATCCAGTATCCCCCTTATCACCAGTTTTTGTATAAATTTTCAATAGATTCTACTATACTATCGACGCATTATTTAATACGCCCATTAACACATTTGTAAATATGGCAGAAAAGTATTCATGTCCTTATTGTGATTCTATTTTTGAGACTAAAGAAGAACTTTCTACTCACATAGATAGAATTCATCATGGTTCAGGACTATTAGAGGGCGATACTAGAAAGTACTAATCTTGATTGAAGAATTTTTCAAAATCACAACGAATTTAAAAAAAATTCCAAGAAAAGGTTGGGCAACGAAACTTGGAATCTCGTCTCCTGAATCTGTAGCTGATCATACTTTTTCAATGTCAACAATAGCTATGGTTTTATCGGATTTACAAAAATTAGACACTCAGAAAGTTTTGAAGATGAGTCTACTTCATGATATTGCAGAATCAATAACAGGTGACCTTACACCTGAAGATATATCAAAAAATGAAAAAATTGAATTGGAAAATAAAACTATTGATAAAATTCTAGGTAATTTGCCAGATGACTTGGCCAGAAACTATCTAACCATTTGGAATGAATATAATGAAAACATAAGTGATGAAGCTAAACTTGTTCATGAAGTAGATAAATTGGAGATGGTGATTCAAGCCTTATCATATGCAAATGACGGTATTGAAAAAGAAAAACTAGAACCATTTGTTAATTCAGCTAAAAGTCAGATTAATTCAAAACAACTTAAAGAAATATTGGATAAACTTTTACAATGATCTAAAAATTTAATGAGATAGGTGAGAAAAATTTCTGATTCAGAAAAAGATGCATTAGTTGAAGCACAAAAACAGGTTATAGGAATTTTGTTTGAAGTGATAAAAAGGCTACAAGCAAACAATGATCTGGATGAGGAATATTTTCAAATTATTGCGTCTAAAAAAACTCAAAATAAAAAAAGGCTAGATGAAATTCTTAGTGAGCGACAAGAAAACTCAAAGATTGTAAGCAAGTTATTAAAACAGCTAGAGATTTAGGTGAAATCATGCAATACTTTTCTGCATTAAAACTTGGACAAAAAAGAGTTGAAAAGGCTAGAGAATATCTCAATAAACTAACTGATGGAAAAGCAATGCCGGCTCTTGCATTAAAAGATACTAAATCTAACGTTTGGGAACCAGTTGGTGAAGAAATTCTCTATGCAGTTGTTGATGAGTCATCAGGCTTTGTATTAACTGACACTAGTGGTTATATTGTGGCCATAGTTGATAACAATGGCATATCAAAAGCAATCGTACAAGGTGTAAGGCAAGAACAAAAAGAAAACTTGGTCAAATCATTTGAGACTGATAACATTCCTGAATTCAAAGGAAAGGTTTCTCTTCCTGTTTAATGTTGAAAATTTAGTAAAGCTTTAGTTATCAATTATTCTACCTAAGGAAATGAGCAAATTTTCACGAGAAATAGAGGTTAGTGGTCATCTAATAGATTCTTTGATTCTTACTAAAATTTTTGACGTAATAATGGATCTTAATGGTGAGTTTCAAGTTCTTGAGATAAACATTGGAAAGAAAAAGAAAGACACCAGTTATGCAAAATTATTAGTTCAAGCAAAAAATCAAAAACAGCTTGATCAAATTCTAGAATATGTTTATCGCTTAGGGGCTACTGCTAAATTACAAAAAGAAGTCAAATTAAAAAAAGCTCCAAAAAACATGCTAATGCCTGAAAATTTCTATAGTACGACAAACAACCACACTCAAATTTTCTACAAAAAGTGTTGGATAAGTGTAGGAAACATGATGATGGACAAATGCATTGTTATAAGCTCAAAGGGAGCTAATTGTGTTCCAATTAGAGATGTAAAAAAAGGGGATAACATAGTAGTGGGAGAAACTGGTGTTAAGATAATTCCTCCAGAACGACCAAGAGAAGGAATGAATGTGTTTGAGTTTATGGGAAGTAGCAGCTCTAGTGAAAGACCAACTCAACATATTGCAAAAAAAGTTGCAGAAGATATCTACAAAACGAAAAAAGCTGGAGGAAAAATCATCATTGTTGGAGGTCCAGCAATAGTTCATACTGGTGCAGCAGATTCTGTTGCAAAGCTAATTCGTTTGGGGTTTATTGATGCAGTATTAGCTGGAAATGCTTTAGCAGTTCATGATATTGAGTATGCTACACTTGGAACATCACTTGGAATGAATGTTCGCGATGGGACTTTGGCAATTCGCGGGCATCGAAACCACATGGATGCAATAAACGCAGTGTTTAAAGCTGGCTCTATTTCAAACATGGTAAAATCAAAGAAGCTCAAAAAAGGCATAATGTATGAGTGTGTTAAACGAAAGATTCCATTTGTACTGGCTGGTTCGATAAGAGATGATGGTCCTTTACCTGATGTAATAACTGATATTGAAGTTGCCCAAAAAAAATACAAAGAAGTTCTCAAAGATGCAAATCTGGTTATTATGATCTCAACTATGCTTCATTCTATTGCTACGGGCAACATGCTTCCTGCAGATGTCAAAGTTATTGTAGTTGACATTAATCAGCCTACAGTAACAAAACTCATGGACAGAGGAACGTGGCAAGCACTAGGAATTGTTTCTGATGTTGGAGCATTCTTACCTCTAGTAACTCGTGAGATTGAAAAATTAAAGTAAATTATGTTGTTAATTTTGGATGTAAGACTCGCAAACCATTTTCATCAAGCTTTAATGGATAGATTTGATCATCATGACGAACTCCACGTAGCTTTAGCACTTGAATTGTTCTTTCCATAGTATCTTCTTTTCTAACGTGTTGCATCATTACAATGCCTGATGCCACATACCACTCTACTGGAATTTCATCTTTGTGTGGTTGTTCTGTAACTAGAATCGAAGTACATTTGTAGTCTTCAAGTGCCTGCATAAGGCCTTGCATTCCTTGACGCATATAGAAATTGTTAGAGTACTGCATTCCTAGTACCGTTAAAGAATCAACTACCAATCTTTTTGCATCAATTCTTTTGATGCCACTAAGTATCAATTGTGTTAGGTGCTCAAAAGGAACACTTTCTCCTCGATATAGGGATTCATCAAGTGCAACAAATCCTTCTTGAATCTTAAATGGTCTAGCATCAATTATGAGAAGCTTTCCTTGAACCATCAAATCTTGAATATCCCAACCAAACTGTTTGCAATCTCTGGTAATTTCTTCAGCACTTTGAGATAATGTCACAAAAACCCCTGGTTCATCAAAGTCCTTTGCTCCAGAATACAGATACTGTAAACCAAATGTGGTCTTGCCACTACCGGGAGGCCCACAAACAACTATTGATCTTCCTTCTCTTAATCCTCCAGAAATTATTGTATCAAATCCTGGAATTCCAGTTCTAACTTTGGGGTATGTTAGCTCCATATTATAATGAAAATAATCAAATTTTTCTATATAAATACGAGTGATATTTTGGCTCTAACATTGCAACATGTTAGTTCTGATCAAGTACTGACTATTACAAGAAATTTGAGGCTAGAGATGTATGTGTTTTGATTTTGACCAGGTATTGTCAAAAAGCAACTTCATAGAATAAACCATGGCTGAAGAATCAGTCCACATTGCAACAGCATGCTGTGTTGGATAGATTGCATTTTTCATAAAGATTAATACTTCTTCATTATCACTTACCATAAAGCATAGTTTATCTTCCACATCCTTTCCTAGTTTTTTGACCCTGTTTCTATCAATGTCATCAAAGACATAGTTAGTTTTTTCAGAACATGAAGAAAGTAACTTGTAATCTAATTTTGATTTTTGTAATGGTTCTAAGAAATCTGCATGATAAAATCTTAGATAATCTTTTTCAGAACCAAATACCAAGAATTTTTCTTTAGAGTTATCAACCATTTCAATAATCTTTGATTGAATCTGATTAATTCCTTGCAATACTTGGAATTTATCTTCTTTATCTTCACTTTTTTGGTTATGAAATTCTGGAATTTTATTCCATAACTCTTGAATATCTTGTTCCTCTTTTTCTAATCCTTTAATTCGTTCTTTTTCTGCATTAACTAAAATCCAAACAGCTTTGTTTAATGGTATGGGCTTGAATTTAATTGGGTGTTGGAATGTTGCTGAAACAATTCCTTTGTTTTGCAATGCTGTGAGTAGGTGATATGTTTCAGTTCTAGGAAGTTTTAGTGCCTTACATACCTCAGGGGCAGACTTTGAACCATACTTTCCAAGATAAATGTACACCTTGCTTTGGTTTCCTGTTAATCCAAATTTTGCTAGTTGGTCTTGTAGTTGTTCAACTGACATTCTGTATTCGTATAACTGTGAACTAGGGGACGAATCAAATATCGATAGTTGTCCGTGTTCTTCTTTCATCTCTTCCATGATCTCCTCGTTAGCAAACCAGATCGATTTAAGATGATCAAGCTAGATCTATTTGATCGGGCCGATCGTTTTTTTGATCCATTTTGTGCGTAATTTACCAAGTTAAAACAATTCATCACTAAATTTTTCATACTATTCACCTGTTTAATATTATTTTTTCTGGCTCACAATTAACGTATAAGATCGATTCATAAGCAAATTTCTTTGAAACTTTTTTTGTCTGACGTAACACGATTTCAGGTGAAGAGCCATAATTATGTAAAACAACACAGCCCAAGTGCTCCTTTAACCCCTTTTCAACAAGTGAGTCTAGGGACTTTTTTGTCATGATTAGATTTTCATGTTCATGTTTTAGTGTCTCTAATGCTTTGAAATAAATTTCTAATTCGCCAGTAGAGGATGTGCCATTATAGATGTAAATTCCGTTAATGTCAAACCACTTTGAATCCTTTTTCTTTGATGCTTTCTTTTTCCTGTTTTTATTTTTAGGATCCTTTTCATCTTTTGTACCCTCCATTGCTTCTTTAATTTGTAGTATATTAGGATCATCGTTTTCTAATTCTTTATCAGATCTTAATCTTTCTCCAATTTTTTTAGAGTATTCATTAATTCTTTGTTCAACTTCTTTTATTTTTGCATCAATGTCGTCTTGAAGCTCACTTGTAGTATTGTATTCTTTAATAAGACTAGACATTTTGTGTTTGTACATCTCCCACAGTATCACTAGAGGCAGGACTACCACCGGTTTTGATGTTTTGCATTTGTTTTAATTTTGAAGTTACATCTCTTAAGAAGGTGATTTTTTCTACCATGCTAGTTTTTTCTTTTTGAATCATAGTAAGGAATAATGGAACAATGTATTCCAAAAGTGGAGTTATTTTTTCTGGTTCAAGTTGATCAAGTCGTCTTTTTTCTGTTTTTCCATTAGATTTTCTTATAACAATATCAAGATTTGGTAGAATTATTACATTTGAATCTGCAGGAAGATCAAAAATTGCTGGTAAAACGTTTACTGAAAATCCTAGATATTCTGTAATAACTCGTAGTGAGTTGACTAGCTCATCAGTGGTGTTTGCTTTTTGATTATCTAACTCGTATAATTGTAAAGATTCTGAAATTAAACTCTCTAGTTTTTTCAGTGTTTGCTGGGTTTGTTCTGCAATATCACTAGTTTGTGGAGTGTCCTCTGCTGATTGCATGCGTAATTTGATATAATTTTGCTAAAGAGTATGTGTATGTTCGCCTATGTTACATCCCAATGTGACAAAGTTTTGAATTCATACCTAGAATTCCGTAATTAAGGGTTGTATGCATACTAAAATGGCATTAATCTTATGATATTCTGAAGGCCTGGAATGGCAAGGTTTGTCCATATGGTGGATCATCTGGAGTATTTCCGTCGTCGGTCAGGTCTTCATATCCAAATAAAACCATAAAACCAGCAACCGCTCCTGCGTTTGGATCTGTTGATTTTATCATATTACCAGTCCAACCTGTACCGCCAAAATACATTGTTACTTCGATACTTCCATCAGCAGGTAGAGTTATAGAAAGATCAGTATATTGTCCTGGGTTTTCGTTAGTTGTGGTACTTGGATCCCTAATGAAATATGGTATTACACTAGTACCTCCTCCTCCAGTTTTTGAAGATATTTGCAGAAAGTGCGTGGCTTTTTCTATTATAATGGGAAGCAGTCCGTTATTCGTGAAATTAATGCGGTAAAGATATTTCGTACCAGTTTCTATGTCCCATGCACGGACCCAATCCAATGAATCAGATTCACAATTTATTCCACTCAGACCTGGTTCACATGCTTGAAAAGTTGTGAAATTCATAGATAATGTACCTATTTGTATGCCTAAAATCTCATTGACAGACTCATTGATAGTGGACTCAGATACAGTCGCTATGTCAATTTCTGAAAGATCTGTTACAAAATTTCCTTGTACTGCGTTAGCTATTGTTGCGTTAAAGATTATTTTATCAAGGAGATCACCAGAAACTAAATACGTGGCTTCGAAGATTGCGGTTTCGCCTGGTTTCAAACCTTCTACAATTGTTGGCGTAGTTGGACCCTGTTGTACTGCAGTTGCAGCTCCAGTTGTGGTTGGAGGTCTAAAATCAGGAACTAGTGATTTTATTATGCTTCCGTCTGTAAGATTGTTTTTTACAGAGAAAAGTAAAGTAACGTTTTGATTTGTAAGAGGGCTAGCTGGACTGTGGAATAAAGTCATCTCAATTGAGTGACGAGAACCAGAAAGTACTTGGGTCAAAAGTGAATTACCTCTTTCTGTTACTAATTTTAAACCGTAAGATTCAGAATCTAAAGCAACAAGACCAGTATCTTGTCCAATATTACTAACTATTCCACCAGGGGAAACTAATTGGTTTAATTGGTATTTTGTCTGGTTCCAAGAAGAATCTGTAATGTTTTGTGCCCACATTCTAGTAATATTGATTGGAATAGTTCCAGTATTTTTTACAGTAAGATTGAATTCATTTAAATCAACTCTGGCATCTGTAATCTTAAATTCTTCATTTTGACGATTAAAATTTTGATCTTGTTTTACGGTAACAGCCTCTGCCAGATTACCAATTAAATCCATACTATATCCAACATAAGAAATTGTACTTGCCATAACAATAACAAAAAATAGAACGCCAATAACAGTGCTAAGAGCTCTTCTTTTTATCAAGGTGTCACCTGTGTTGTGAAAAAGTTTCCTCGTGCAGTAGTAACAATCAAATCAGTTTCAGTACTAGAAGTCCAGCCATAGTTTTCTTCCAAAGAAAAAACTTCATTAGGTAACAAATCTCCACTAATAATTGTAATTGTATGAGTGTCAGTAGAATTAACGAGTTCTATCTCCGTTAAAGTAATTCCTAGAGTGCTGATATTTGATATGGTTACATTAACAAATTTTCCATTAGAACCTGTCCCAAACCAAACTTGTTCAATCAAAATCTCTTCACCAAGTTTATTTATTTTGTTTGAAAAAGTTGCTTCTAGTTCAGCTTGATTTAATGTTAGTGTAGTATTTGACCAGCCTACCAAATATACTCCCAAAGTTGCAACTGCTGCAAGAAGTATTGCAGAAACAACGGGTGTAGTTAGCGCACGCTGGGTTCCAATCCTAAGCCTATTCATGCATTAATTTTGGCTAAAAATTGCTATTATCGTTAAGTATGTTATTCAGCTAACTTACATTGAAGATTTTGAAACCATCTGTTCCTGTTGGCGTTTTTGAATCAAATTACTAACATTTTGTAGCTTTTCTCCAACATCGCTCGATGGATTATCCTGATATTCAGTGCCATGTTTTTCGTATAACTGTTTTAGTTCATCTAACGACATTTCTTCAGGTTTTTTCTCAACTGCTGCTGGCTGTTCTGGTGCAGCTGCTGGCTGTTCTGGTGCAGCTGCTGGCTGTTCTGGTGCAGCTGCTGGCTGTTCTGGTGCAGCTGTTGTTTCAGGTATAGATTCCCCTCCTTTTTGTTCTGGGTTCATTTGACCAAATGAAGATTTACTGTCTTTCTCAGTTACTTGTTCTTTTGAAGAAATTTCTGATTC
>DRGT01000048.1 GCA_011055585.1 Candidatus Nitrosopumilus sp.
AAATAGATCATCCCATTAATCTGATCTGCATTGGATAAATTTACCATATTTCAAATAGTGCTTTTTTTTAAACAAAATAAGCATGAAACTTGTTTCAAACTTTGTTAATTTTATTCCTATACAAACTACAACTTTGGTTTCACTAATTGCAATTCTTGCAGTTTTTGGACCGTTCATTTCAGTTTCTGGTGGGTTTTGGGATGCAGTTAATCATTTACTTAATGAACCTGATTATTTTTGGAGTATTCAACACATGGTTGTATATTTTGGAGTTTCTTTAGTTGCATTTGCTGGTTTTTTAAGTATAATTCTTTTAATAAAAAAATCCGTCCACGGAACTCTAAAAACTGGAATTTTACTTGTAGTAGCAGGTGCAGCCATTCAACTTGTTGCAGGTTTTGCAGATTCCATTTCACATGATGTGTATGGAATTGATGGATTAATTTCTTGGTCACATCAACCACTTGAATTAGGCCTAGTTTTAGCAGCACTTGGCGGATTCCTAGTACTAAAAAATAGAGAACATACTAGACTTAAAATTTTAATTCCATTTTCAATAATTGCTTTTCTCTTCTTTACAACTTGGCTTGTGTTTAATTTTGCTTTAATTTTTGGACATACAATGCAATGTATCTATATTCATATTATATTTTCATCAGGATGCTCAATTCTATAGTTTCTCAATTTCATAAATGATGAAATGACAATAATTATTCCCCCAACAAAAGTCATGATTCCTGAATAAATCATTTCCTCTACACGTGTATCCCCCAATTCTACCTGCATATCAATGGAATTCTCCAAAGTATTGACAACATTTACTGTATATTTTCCGCTTTGCTTAAAATCAAAATAACTCACAGACATTTTTCTCTCTACATTTTTTTCTGAAATAATATTTTCATTATTATTCAAAACCTGAACAAATACTTTGTGTTTTAGAAATTCAGGCATGAAAATTTTATAATATCCAATTCCATCACCTTCAAAATCTAATTGAATTTTATGAGAGTGTTGAGATTCTAAAATAAATTCTTCTGAGATTTTATCACCCTCTACAAATATCATTGACGTCCAAATAATTCCAATCACACTTAGTACTATTCCAATTTTGAATAATGATATCTCCAATTCAATGATTTTGTAAACTATTTGTTTAATAAGATAATCTAAAGGACTCGATCCCTCGACCTAACAGTTCGAAGATATTGCACTATCCAGACATTACAATGAGTTCAAACAAGTAAGAATTTAACGGGTATAAAATAGCCACAAAATACACTTTGCGGAAATTATGACGAGTAAAACTAACTCATAATCCTGTATAGATTACCCGACATAATTTCCATGGGGTTATGAAAGATTAATAGTTCGTATCAAATTTTAATTAAAAAAAGAGAAAAAGATCAGCGTCTTCTCTTTCGTGTACGAGCAGCTTTTTTTTGCAGCCGCTTTATTTCTTTGCTTGATTCCTTTTTCTAGTGCGAGCAGCTTTTTTTGCTGAAGCACTACGTTGAGCTTTTGTTCTTTTTGCCATTGAAAAGTCTAGAATACACTTGCTTTTCTATAGGTGACATGAAGAAAAATTCACTAATAATTACAGTTAGCAGTTCGTATCAAATGTAATTCAAACGCGAATTATTCCTTGCTCCACAAGATACTTGATTCCAGAAACAAAATCGTCATCTGATATCAAACCGTCTGCCCACCAGCCTGCGTTGTTTCTAACCCAGTCTGGTACACCCTCCGTGGTTTCAGTTGTTTGTTCTGGAAGGTCTGGAATTGAAATAATGTTTTCTTTAATCATGAATTGAATACCATTAGTAAAATCAGAATCACCTATTTGTCCTTCTGCCCACCACTTTGCATTGTTTCGAATCCAATCTGGAATAGTTACCTTTGATTCGGATTGCTCTGGCTGTGGTTTGACCTCAAGCTTACCGAGAATAAAAGTAGTCTGAGCTGTTTGAGTTGAATCTCTTGCTTCTATGGTATACATTCCTTTTTCGATACCACTTTTTGGAATTATCCAAATAGTTGAAAATTCTCCTCCAGTAGTTTTGAAGGTAGAAATTTCTGTGATTTCCTCTCCTGATGGTGACAATATTATTATAGAAATGGAGTACGATTCTGCTCCTTGACCATTTATCCATAGGATATCTCCAAAATTATAAGAGGGCTTTTCAGTTGATACAGACATTGGTTGTTGTGCTTCACTTTGTTGCTTTCCATGATATGGAGCAAAAGCAGATGGCATAACTGAAAATAGTCCAATTACAACTAGAAGTAATACTGAAAAAACGAGTACAAATCTTTTCTTCACCTTTACGTTAACGGTGTTGTTTTAGATAAATCCAATCAAATCTCCAACAAATCATAATGCACGTACTAACGAGAAAGTATACATTTTTCTAGGCACAAACGGGGGGGGACTACTTTTTTACTCTTTGTAAATGAATTCGTTAGAAAAAATAATAATTTTGCCTTTATACATTGATTCTAGTCTGCTTAATACCACGTGGTATCAATAGAATAAAACCCCGGGGGGTGGAATTGGTAAGCTGGATGACCACGATGACCACCTAAAACAAAAGAGAATAATGAATCAAAACTAAACTTCTAAACTAACCAAAGTTAACAAAAAATAATATTACTTCAAAGGTTGTATACCTAACATATCCTTGATTTTTTGAATTTAATTTAGTAAAATTGACCAATTAATGCAATATAATTTCTTTCAAAAATTTACTATCTAAACAAATCTTCTTCTTTTGGTCGAATAAGTGATTTTGCAGAATCATCCGAAGCTGTAAATTTATAATTTCGAATAATTGCAGCAGGGCAACCTAAAGATTTTCCCATAACTAATTCAGATGCAGCGCAAAGCTCATCTGCAATTGCAATTGCAGTTACTCTAAGTGTTTTTCTAAAAGTATCTTTTTTCCCCTCATAATCTAGGATTGAATTAATTCCTGAAACTCCAATAGCACAGTCTGTTTGGCCCATTCTAAATGGCCGTCCAAAAGTATCAGAGATTAAAACTGCAATATTTTTTCCGCTTTTTTGTGATATTTCTTCTCTAATTTTTTGTGCTGATTTATCAGGATCCAAAGGCAGTAACGTTGCAAAGCCATTAGGTACGTTGCTTTCATCAATTCCAGCATTAGCACAAATAAAACCATTTTTTGTTTCAACGATTATAATTCCATTTTCCATTCTGACAATTCTTTTTGATTCTGAGAGAATTACTTCCAAAAGTTTTGGATCTTTCTCATATTCAGAACCTATTCCTTGAGCAAGTAAAGAAGGAATCACAGTTGACAGATCAACTATTCGTCCTTCTTGTTTTGAAATTATTTTTTGGGATACTACAAGAATATCACCATCTTCAAATTTAGTTTTTGACAATAAATCTCCAAGTTTTTCACCAATCTCAATTTCTCTGTTTAGATGAATTGGAATAACTTCAATTGTCATGCTTACTATCTAAAAACGGGGAAAATATTGTTTATGCTATTGTTGGCGTTTCTAATGCCAAATTGTAGTGTTTGTTTATAATATCTAAGATCTTCGAGAGATCTTTTTCTTCAAGTATTACGTTTGCCACATCTTTGACTTTGTCTTGTGCTCTAAATGCAATTCCAAGGCCACAGATATCAAACAACGCCAAGTCATTTGCTCCATCTACAACAACGACAATGTCATCTTTAGTCTGATTCCATTCTTGAATTTTTATCTTTGCCGATTTTGCTTTATCAGAATCCACATTGACTGTAACACCATCTAGTTTACCGTCTTTGAAAATCAATTCATTTGAAAAAACATAATCTAAATCAAGTTCTTTTTGCAATCGTTCTGTCATTATTGTAAAACCACCTGAAACTGCCATAAGATTCCATCCTGCAGCTTTCAAAATTCGACATGCTTCCTTTGCACCAGTCATAATTGGTAAAGAGTCAGCGACTTGTTGGCAAGTCTCATAATCTAAGCCCTTTAGTGAATCTATTCTTTGACGAAGACCTTCTTCCCAGTTAATAACGCCTTGAATTCCTTTTTTTGTGATATCCCAAATCTCCTTTTCCTTGTTTATTTTTTCACCAAGGATTGGAAGATATTCAGCATCAAAAAGAACTCCTTCTACATCAAAAATTACTAGCAATTGATTTCTAATTTCACAACGAAAATCTAATTATATTAAAGTTAAGACGTTTTGAAGATCAGATTACCGCTAGCAATAAATCAAACTTAGTTTCTGTACTCTTTATGGGAGAGCTTGAGCACAAATATGAAGTTGATATTAAAAAAACCGAGGCAAGGCAAAAAATTCCAGACGATGTTAAAGATATATTAAAAGAATCTGGAATGATGGATGAAAAAGGAAAATTAAAGCTCAAAGGGGTCAGCCCAAAAATGCTCAAAAAAATGAAGCAGGAGTTTGTTGATTGCCCTGTATTCAAGGCCGATATACATTTCATACAATGTTTTGTTTGTCCAAATTTTCAGAGTAGGGTAATGGGCAAAGTTCTTTGCAAAGGCGATCCCCTCAAGTAAGAAAAGCTCATTAGTGAAATTTCATATCAAAAACTAGTTTGAGTAAAGATGAAATTGGAATTACAGCATCAAAAAAAGATGATTTTAGTGAATGGTATACTCAAGTTGTACTAAAAGCAGAATTAGCAGATTATGCACCTGTAAAAGGATTAATTGTTTTAAGACCTGATGGATACTCAATTTGGGAATCTATCAAAAAATCATTAAATGAAAAATTTTCAAAACTTGGAGTAAGGGATGGATTTCTTCCTGTTTTAATTCCAGAATCATTATTAGCTAAAGAAAAAAAACATTTTGCAGGACTGAATCCTGAAGTCTTTTGGGTCACACATTCTGGTGAAAACAAATTGGGGGACAAGCTTGCTTTGCGTCCTACATCTGAGACTTTGGCATATTCGTTGTACTCAAAATGGATTAAAAGTTGGAGAGATTTACCTCTCAAAATTAATTTTTGGAATACAGCATTACGTGCAGAGATAAAAGGAACAAAACCTTTCATTAGAACATCGGAATTTTTGTGGCAAGAAGGTCATACTGTACATACCACACAAGAAGAAGCTGAAAAAGAAGTTTTGAAAATTTTAGATATTTACAAGTCAATTATCGAAGAAGAATTAGCAATTCCAGTAATTTCAGGTAAAAAAAGTGAGAGAGAAAAATTTGTAGGCGCTGTTTACACAACTACAATGGAATCAGTGATGCCTGATGGAAAGGCATTACAAATGGGAACATCTCATTTTCTAGGACAGAATTTTTCAAAACCATTTGAAGTTAAGTTTGCAGATAAAGACAATGTAGAAAATTTTGCGTGGCAAACATCATGGGGAATTTCATGGAGACTAATTGGCGCAATGATAATGACGCATGGAGATGATAAAGGATTAGTTTTACCACCAAAGGTAGCTCCAATTCAAGCGGTTATAATTCCAATTTATTATTCAGATGAAGACGGGCAAAAAGTTTTGAAAAAAGCAAATGAACTTCAAAATAATATCATTAGTAAAAATATTCGAGTTCATATTGATAACAGAGATCAACTAACACCAGGTTACAAATTCCATGATTGGGAATTAAAAGGAATTCCATTAAGAATAGAAATAGGACCTAAAGATATTGAAAAAAATAAAGTTGTTTTAGTAAAACGCTACAACAAAGAAAAAACTGATATATCATTTGATGATGTTGCCGGCAAATTAGATGATGTTTTAATGGATATTCAAAAACAGATGTTAATTTCTGGTAAAAAAGTGCTTGATGAAATGATTCATAACATTTCAAGCTATGAAGAATTTAAGTCGCAAATAGAAAAAGGTGGATTATTGCAAACTCCTTGGTGTGGCAAACAAGAATGCGAAGAGAAAATAAAAGAAGAAACAGGTGCAGACATTCGTGTAATTCCTTTTGGAAGTGAAGATTCAAGTAAAAAATGCGTGTATTGTAACGAGCAGAGTATTTCAGTACCAATTTTTGCCCGCGGATACTAAATTTGAGATAAACGTAATAAGTATTGGATTCTGTCTTTAGCCTATGACTACCCTTCCAGAACAGCAATCAAAAAAATCTCTTTTACAACAATTTAACGAAACGCGTTCGAGAACTCTAGAATTAGTTAAGACGTTAGAAAAAGATGATTTTGTTGTTCAAACTGCCTTTTACATGAGCCCTCCAAAATGGCATCTTGGACACGTAAGTTGGATGTACGAGGTAATTCTTAGTAAAATCAACAAAAACTACGAGTTTTATTCAAAAGAATTTTCAGAATACCTCAATTCGTATTATCAGCAATTTGGCGTACCTCAAAACAAAGGAGAAAGAGGTTTAGTTTCAAGACCTACAGTTGATCAAATCTTCGAATATTTTCAAATTGTAAATCAAAGAATGAAAAGCTTTCTTCAAGACGCAACATTATCAGCTGAAGCGTCAAAATTAATTGTAATGGGTTTTCATCATGAATGTCAACATCAAGAACTTTTAGTTTATGACCTGCAACATTTACTTGCAGATCAGTATAGACCTGTAAGAAAGAATTCTCTACCAACACCTTCAACAATTGAACAAAAACCTGTTAAAGTCAAAGGAGGTTTGTATACAATTGGTTACAACGGAAGTGATTATTGTTATGATATTGAATTGCCAGAGCACGAAGTATATCTTAACGATTACAAAATTGATTCGTTCCCCGTTACCAATGAACAATATCTAAAATTCATTGAAGATGGAGGTTATAATGATTACAAATTTTGGTTATCTGATGGATGGGAAAAAGTAAAAGAAAATAATTGGAATGCACCAATGTATTGGGAAAAAATTGGTGGTCAGTGGATGACACAAGATTTTGTTGGAAAACGAAAAATCAATCCAAAAGAACTTGTTTGCCATGTTAGTTTTTACGAAGCAGCTGCTTATTGTAAATGGGTAGGAAAAAGACTTCCAACGGAAGTAGAATGGGAAAAAGCTGCATGTTGGGATGAAGAAAAACAAAGAAAAACTATTTTCCCATGGGGAAACGAAGAGCCGTCTTCTTCTCATGCAAATCTTTTAGAATCATATCTCTGGAATTGCTCTGAAATTGGTTCTTATCCTGAGGGAGTAAGTCCATCTGGATGCCATCAAATGATTGGCGATGTTTGGGAATGGACCTCTTCTGAATTTGTTGAGTATCCAGGTTTTAAGACAGGGTTTAATGAGTATAATGACAAATGGTTTACAAATCAAAAGGTTCTTCGTGGCGGCTCATTTGGAACCCCAAAAATGTCTATACGTGGAAGTTATAGGAATTTCTTTAGATTAAATGAAAGATGGTTGTTTTCAGGTTTTAGATGTGCTGAAGACATTTAGTGTTTAGATGCTAAAACTATTGCATAGTGATTATTTTCGTCTTGCCAAATTTTGTTTATAATAAATCCAGTATTTTCAAATAATTTGGGAATTTTGGAAACAGAATATTTGTAAGAATGTTCTGTATGAATTAATTCATTTTCTTCAAATGTTAATAAAAGATTTGCCTTTGTAATTCGTACCGTTTGTTTTTCGAGTGAACGTAGATACATCTCTATTCTATTTTTATCATCATTATATTGAGTGACATGAGCAAACTTTTCTAGATCAAAATCTCCATTAAGTTCTTGATTTATACGTTGTAGGACATTAAGATTAAACTTTGCAGTGATTCCCTGAGAATCATCATAAGCATTTTCTAAAATTTCTTTTTCTTTAACAAGATCTAAGCCGATTAAGAAAAGATCAGATTCTTTCATAGTTTTGTTTATTTTTTTAAGAAATTCAAATCCTTCATCTGGGGAAAAGTTTCCAAAACTTGAACCTAAAAATGCAATCAAGTTAGGTTTTTCATCATATTCTTTTAAGAATTCTAATCCTTTTTCATAAGTATCAATGATTCCAGTTATCTGTAAATTATCATAATCTCTTTGAAGGCTTTTTGAACTATCTTTCAAGATTTCTGAGATATCAATTGGCATGTATTCTATTTGATCATGAATTTTGTCAAAAACATCCAAAAGCAGTCTTGTTTTTGTTGAAGAACCACTTCCAAGTTCTACTAATCTGAATTTTTTATCTATGTATTCTAGAAGGTCACGTTTTAGTTCTTTTAGAATCTTGATTTCAGTCCTTGTTAGATAGTATTCGGGCAAAGTGCAGATTTTCTCAAATAGCATAGAGCCAGTTTTGTCATAGAAGAACTTTGGACTAATGAATTTTTGTGCCTGATTCAAACTGTGTTGAATTTCCTCAGCAAAGGTCTTCTCAGATTTTGCAGAATCTGGCTTGAAATAGATAACATCTGAATCTATTCTATATTCTGAATATCCTAAATCCTGTTGAATGGTTTTTGTGCTCAAGTATTGAAGCGATCACTGTTTTGTAAATAAATGCTTTGCCAAATTTTTTGAAAAACAGCTCATATTTCTTGATATAGTTCCATAATCAACTGAAAATAATGGATGAAATACTAAGAATTGAAAATTTACAAAAACATTTTGTTAAAAAAAGTATTTTCAGATCTCAAGCATCAATTGTCAAAGCAATTGATGATATTTCCTTTAGTGTTAGAAAAGGCGAGGTCTTTGTTCTAGCTGGAGAATCAGGTTCTGGAAAATCAACAGTTGCCAAATTAATTTTAAGATCAATTCAACCAGATTCTGGAAAAATAATTTTTGAGAATGAAGAGATAAAAGATGATGCAAAAAGCTTAAAGAAAATCAGGATGCAGTGTCAGATGGTACACCAGGATCCTTACGATTCTATTAATCCTAGAATGAAAGTTTTTGATATAATTTCTGAACCACTTGAAATTCATAAACTTGGAAGTAAGGAAGAAAGAAAAAACAGAGTTATTGAGGTCTTAAAAGAAGTAAGATTAGAGCCTGCAGAAGAGATTGTAAAAAAATATCCCCACATGCTGTCTGGGGGACAACGACAACGAATTGTAATTGCTCGTGCTTTGGCATTAAAACCAAAGTTAATCATTGCTGATGAACCTGTATCAATGCTAGATGTATCAATAAGAGCCGAAGTTTTAGAATTGATGAATGAACTTCAGAAAAAAAATGGCATTACTTTCATTTACATTACACATGATTTAGCTACAGCTAGATATTTTGGACAAAGAATTGCAATTTTGTATTTGGGAAAAATCGTAGAGATGGGTCCAATTGATGATGTTTTATTTCATCCAAAACATCCATACACGCAAGCTTTGATTGATGCAATTTCAGAGCCAGACCCAGAAAACCTTCACAGAGAGAAGAAAATTCGAATCAACGAGCCTCTAGATATCGATGTTTATCAGGGGTGCAGATTTCGGGCAAGATGTCCCTATGCCATAGAAAAGTGCAAAGATGAACCTCCTTTAGAAAAAATAGAAAATGATAGAGAGGTTGCCTGCTTTGTCAAATTGGAATAATCATTGAAGAGGTCTTGGAATCTTCTTTGCAACATGAGAGATTGATACTCTACCAGGTCCAATTACTATGATGACCAAGCAAGCTGCAAGAAGTATCAGATCAATTTGATAGCCACCTTCTCCTTGTTGGAGTTTTGACTAGAATATCTGCTTCTTTATTATCTATTATTGCGTTGGGGGCAATTTTCTATGTCAAAAAAGCATCCAATTTAAGAGGAGAGGGCGGTTATGACATTGATCTTATACTTCTTGCTGGCAGCTTGGCGATTATAGCGATCGGGCCAGGT
>DRGT01000049.1 GCA_011055585.1 Candidatus Nitrosopumilus sp.
ATGAAAAGATGATTCAAACAGCTGAAGAGTTTTATCAAAAATTAGAGATTCCACACAAAGTAATGCTTCTTTCAAGTGGTGACATGGGAAAGATTTCAGCTAAAACATATGACATTGAAGCTTGGATGGCTGGTCAAAATGCATATAGAGAAATTGTTTCTTGTTCAAACTGTCTTGATTATCAAGCAAGACGACTTAAGATCAGATTTAGGGATAAAACAAATGAAGATACACAATATCTTCATACTCTAAACAGCACCCTAGTTGCAACCTCTAGAGTTTTAGTTTCAATTTTAGAAAATTTCCAAACTAAAGATGGGCACATCAATGTTCCAAAAGCTTTGCAAAACTATATTGGAAAATCCTTAATCTAGTCACATACCCTTATATTTTGGATTCAAAGGTCGTTACTAATTGGCACGGAGAAAAACTAGAGTACTGTTTAGAGTATGAAGATATTGTGTATCTTCATTTGTTTTATCCCTAAATCTGATCTTAAGTCGTCTTGCTTGATAATCAAGGCAGTTTGAACAAGAAACAATTTCTCTATATGCATTTTGACCGGCCATCCAAGCTTCAATGTCATATGTTTTAGCTGAAATCTTTCCCATGTCACCACTTGAAAGAAGCATTACTTTGTGTGGAATCTCTAATTTTTGATAAAACTCTTCAGCTGTTTGAATCATCTTTTCATGTTCATTCCAAGACTCTTCAGGTCGTGAAAAAACAAATTGTTCAACTTTCTCAAACTGGTGAACTCTGAAGATTCCTTTTTGATCTTTTCCGTGAGCCCCTGCCTCTTTTCTAAAACAAGGACTCACACCAGCATATCTTATTGGTAAAAGCTTTCCATCAATAATTTCACCAGAATGCATTGCGGCTATTGCATGCTCTGATGTTCCAATAAGGTAAAGATCCTCATCTTGAATTTTGTAAATTACATCTTCAAAATCTTCTGCAATTATTGCACCTTCCATAGCTTTTCTTTTAATGAGGTATGGTGGTTGCACAAGAGAATATTTTTTTTCAGAAAGAAAATCTAATGCAAAATTTATCAGAGCCTGATTAAGTCTAACCAACTCGTTTCTAAGATAATAAAATCGAGCACCAGAAACTTTTGCTGCACGTTCTAAATCAACCAAATCCAAATTATTTGATAGATCAACATGATCTTGAATCTGAAAATCAAATTTTGGGGCATTTCCCCATATTCTTATTTCTTTATTTGCGGTAGCATCAAGACCTATTGGAACAGATTCATGAATTAGGTTTGGAATTGTGTAAATAAGATGCGCGTAACCATCTTCGATATCTTTTTGTTGAAATTCCCAATCTGTTAATATCTGTCCATCAGCTTTTATCTCTTCAACCAATTCTTCAGCTTCATCCTTCTTTCCAGATTTTAGAAGGCTTGCAACTTGTATTGACATTTCATTTCGTTTTTTTCTAAGATTATCCACTTTTACAATAAACTCTCTTCTTTGTTTATCTGCTGAAAATAATTTTTCAAGATCAAAATCTACCCCTCTATCTTTTAGCATCTTTAGGATTTTCTGCGGTTCATCTCGTAAAATTTTTGGATCTAACATTATTCAATCACCTTTAGAGCAACCTGTACATGTTCTAAAACCTCATCTACTGTAGCAATCAATTTTTTCATATCACCTTGACTTTGAAAATTAAAAACAAGTTTGTTATCAAAATTTTCTAGTTCTAGAGTCAAGTTTTCTGGAAAATTAACATTGTCAGGTTCAAGTGCTTTTCTTACAGTCTCAGCCTTTTTTTCAGAAATATTTTCAAGAGTTACTTGAACTTTGCACGTTAACGACATTGGCTTCTAAATAGTCCAAGAATCCATCCAATTTGTCTTTAGTTATTTTAGCACCAGCGGCAGCATCATGTCCTCCTCCTACTCCATCAAATTTCTCAGCTCCCTGTCTCATCAGCTTGCTTAGATTAACATTTAATTTGCATGAAAATGATTTTCTTGATGAAAACTTGATTGTTCCCTCATCTCCATTTGTTCTTAGTATTACAATTTTTCCAGAATTTTTTGGAGAGCCTGCAATTAGAGATGAAATGGTTCCAGACATGGTTTCAGGAATTACGCCTTCTCCGTTAACCATTACACAATTTTTGCTATCTGAAATTCTCCATCTTTCATTTGCTAAAACATTCATGTAATTTCTAATCATTTTTCTATATTCAGCTAGAATGTTTTCTCCTTCTTGGAGTAGCTTATTTCTGTCTCCCATGCAAATTGCAATTCCGACACCAGCTTTACCAATTCTTCCACAAGAGTTTAGCATTGTTGCAAAGTCTCGTCCATCTCGCAAAAAGCTTCTTCTATCTTCTCTTGGAAAAGAGTAAGTGTATCCAATCAATTCCTCCATTATGTTTGTGGCATCTTTTCCGACAGTGACTTGTGTAATGGCTTCAATGAGTACTCTTTTTTCATCTTCAGAAAGCTCAGCTGGAACTCTCCATCTTTGTCCATCTTTGAGTTTGATTCCAGCAGAATTTATCAGAGAAAGACATGCGTCTCTGTTCCAAGTTAGTCCTTCAATAAATGGCTGAGATGTAAATGCAAGTGCATCTGGAAGAGGTCTTGTTTCTCGCCCAACCAATAACAAATCTAAATCAATTTCAAGTAGCCCTTCATCTTTTGCAGTTTTTGCAATCTCAAAATTTTTTCCAGTAAAGGATTTTTTTTCACCCTGATCCTGACGATCCCCTAAAGCTGATACAACTGCTATTGGAGAAAGATCCACGTTTTTGCCATCAAGAGAATTTGCTGCCAAGTATGCCATTCCGCCAGCACAAATTTCTGTACCGCCGTCAATTCCAAATTTCCAAGCATTAATCACTCGTTCATTTTCATGTTCAGCTTCTGAAATTTCATGATGATCTAAAACCACCCAGTTTTC
>DRGT01000050.1 GCA_011055585.1 Candidatus Nitrosopumilus sp.
CATCTGCACCCAAATATGGTTGTCTGCAAGTAATTCCAATTTTTCCCATGGTAGCTGCTTTTCCCAATGACACTGCAGTAATTCTTGCACGAAGCGTTGCACCAACTTTTAGTGTTCTTCCACTTTGGTTTGCAATAATCATACCAGACTTTACATCACTTTTTAGATAATCATCCATAACTTGAGAAAGGTGCAACAGTGCATCAGTTGGGCCAATTCTTACAAAAGCCCCAAAGTCTGTAATGTCTACAATTTCTCCTTGAACAATTTCTTGTAGTTTTGGATAAAAGGTAAGAGCATCAAATTCTACTTTGTGAAATGTTCCACCGTCTCCTGCAATCATTTTTCCCATTTCATCAACTTTAGCATCAAGGATCATGATGATGTATCCCAAGTCTGCATTGATCATGCTTTCGTATTTTTCTTTGAGAATGTTGATTGCTGCTTTTTTTAGCGCAGTGCCAAACAAGCTTGGTGGAATCCTAACAACATCAAGTAGGGTAGATATCGAAAACAACTGTGCTCACTGCCAAATTTGATTTTATGAATCTTTGGATAAATTTTGATATTTCTCCTAAAAAATTAGTCTGTCCTAAAATTATTCTCAAATTATAGAATGAGACTGACCTATCTTTAAATATTGTAAACAGACCTTTTCCAACATGGTTGGAGTAGACCAAGTACTAGAAAAATTAAGTACAGTGATTGATCCTGATTTGAAAAAAGATATTGTTTCGATGGGAATGATCAAAGATTTAGAATTAAACGATGGAGATCTAAAGTTTACACTAGAGCTAACAACACCAGCATGTCCATTCAATGCTGACATTGAAGAAGATATTAGAAAAACAATTTCTGGAATTGATGGAATCAAAAACTTTGACATGAATATTACTGCGAAAGTTATGGAAGGACGTTCTTTAGATGATGACACTGGTCTTTCAACTGTAAAAAACATCATTGGTGTTGCAAGTGGAAAAGGCGGAGTCGGCAAATCTACTGTATCACTAAATCTTGCACTTGCATTATCTCAAACAGGTGCCAAAGTTGGACTTTTAGATGCAGACATTTACGGACCAAGCATTCCATTGATGCTTGGAATGAAAGATGCGTCCATGGAAGTTGATAATAACAAACTACAACCAGTTGATTCACATGGAATCAAAGTTGTTTCTTTTGGATTTTTTGCAGAACAAGATCATCAAGCAGCAATTTACAGAGGTCCAATCATTTCTGGAATTTTAAAACAATTTTTAGTTGATACAAACTGGAGCGATTTAGATTATCTTTTTGTAGATCTTCCACCTGGAACTGGTGATATTCCATTAACACTTGCACAAACAATTCCAATTACAGGAATTCTAGCTATCACAACTCCACAAGATGTTGCAAGCAGTGTTGCAGTAAAAGCAATTGGAATGTTTCAGAAATTAAACGTTCCAATCATTGGTGTTGTTGAAAACATGAGTTACTTTACTTGTTCAAAGTGTGATGAGAAACATTTCATCTTTGGTGAAGGTGGCGCAAAAAAAATTAGTGAAAAATTTAACATTCCATTTCTTGGAGAAATTCCGTTAAACTCTGGAATAATGTCTGGCTCTGATCTTGGAAAACCAATTATGTTGACTGATCCAAATTCTCCAAGCGCTGAAGCATTTAGCTCCACTGCCAAAAACATTGCTGCACAATGCAGTATTATTGCAGCAAAACTGCAAGAAGAATTGGCTGTAGAAGCAACAAGTACTTCAAGCTCAAGTAGCTAACTGAGTTTTAGTGCGTCTTCCAGAAAACCTTCGCGAGCAATTAAAGATTCCACTTGGAATACTAATTCCAGACAATCAAACATCAAAAGAAAATATTCTAAATCTAATTCCTGAAAATTCATTTGTAATTGCAGTGGGTGATGCAACAACAGAAAAGTTACAAAGTTATGGAATTATTCCATCACTTCAAATTGTTGATGCTCAAGAAAAAAGAATCAAAAGAGAACCACCTCAAGCAAATAAAGTTTCTACAAACCTTTCTTGTCAAAACCCTGCAGGTGAGATAACGGAACAAAGCATTGAGATAATTAAACAAGCAATAACATCAAAACCGCCAGTTCGAATTATTGTAGATGGTGAAGAGGATCTTCTAGTCATTCCTGTCTGTATTTATGCACCAGAAAACACCATTATTATGTATGGGCAACCAAATGAAGGCCTAGTTGTGGTAACAGTTAACGAAGAGATAAAAAAGAAAACTAAATCAATCCTTGAAGCTATGAATTAGTAGGGTATGATGAGACGGTGGCTGTATGATCTATGATTACACCTATCTAAACTCTGACCCCTTTTCATAATCAAAATAAACAAAGATTGAAGTAACAATTGACAATTCAGAATAAACTGTATTTTTGAAAAAAATCAGCATGAAACTAGAACCTGATCTTAAATTACAAATTCTTGAAAAGGTTGGAATTTATTCTAATAGATTTTCAATTCCTGAACCAAAGGTTCTTTTCACTCCAAAGGAGGTTCTTGAGGAGCCAAGAGAATTAACAGAAGGAAGAAGAACAACTGCCTACAAATATTATGGAATTTCATACATGCAAAGTAATCTTATCTTTCTAAATGTAAAAAAAATTCCAGATGAAAAAACACTAGAAAACACAATTGTACATGAATTAATCCATATGCGATTTCCTTATCTAGCTCATGGAAAAAGATTCAACAAGCTTGTGCGCCAAGGGATACGAGGAAAACTTTTCCCACCATACAGAAAAAGAAAACAAGAGTCTAGCTAATTTCCTTTAATTGATTTATATTTCCCAGCAATAGGCATGCAGGTATAATCATGGCGGTACAGGAACTTCTGCCAATTGGGGCAGGCATTGCTTCTATTGTCATGGCTGGCGTATTTGCTATTTGGGTAACTAAACAACAACCAGGTACCAAAGAAATGTTGGAAATTTCAAATGCAGTAAAGGATGGCGCTTCCGCATTTATTAAAAGAGAAATGAAAATCATTATTCCAATTGCTATTGCATTATCATTGATTATTGGATTCTTTCTTCATGGATCAAATGGACTTGCGTTTGCAGTAGGTGCAGGATTATCAGCTGTTGCAGGAATTATTTCACTAAAAATTACTGTCAAAGCTGCAGTACGAACAGCTAATGCAACAACAGCTGGTCTTGGTAAAACATTTGCTTTAGCATTTAGAGGTGGAGCAACTGTTGGTCTAGCTATTCCAGCTATGGCGCTTCTTGCAATCACGCTACTTTACTATGCATTCCCTGACCCAATTACAATTGCAGGAGTTGGAATAGGTGCTAGTCTAATTGCACTTTTCATAAGAATTGGTGGTGGTATTTTTACTAAAGGTGCAGATATGGCTGCAGATTTGGTTGGCAAAGTAGAGGAAAACATTCCAGAAGACGATCCTCGTAACCCTGCTACAATTGCAGATAATGTGGGGGACAATGTTGGAGATGCAGCAGGAATGGGTTCAGATGTATACGAGTCTTATATTGTAACTATTCTTGCATCACTACTAATTGCTGCTCTTATTGACTCTCCTGAAAATTTTCTTTATCCAATTTTAATTGGAGCATCAGGATTGATTGCATCAATAATTGGGGCTGCATCAATTGGCACTAAAAAAATTACAGATGTTATGAAACCACTTAACAGAGCATTTTTCATTTCAGCAGGAGTTGCAATCGCATTAAACTTTACATTCACATATTTGTATTTGGGTCAGACACAACTAGCGTATGCATTGTTTGGATGTACCGTTATCGGTGTAATTTTAGTTCCAATAATTCAAAGAATCACTGATTACTATACAAGTTACAAATTTCCACCAGTTAGAGAAATTGCAGACTCTGCAAAATGGGGATATGCATCACTCACACTAACGGGAATCGTCAAAGGAATGCAATCAACAGGACCATTTATGATTGCATTAATTGTTGCAATTCTAATTTCATTTACATTAGGATATAATGCTGCGCCAGACCCATCACAAGCTTTACTCTATGGAATTTTTGGAACATCACTTACTGCAATGGCGATGTTGAGTCTAGCTGGAATTGTACTAAGCATTGATGCGTTCGGACCTATTGCTGATAATGCTGGTGGAATTGTAGAGATGACTGGAATGGGAGAAGAGAATCGTAAAATCACTGATGAGATCGATGCTGTTGGAAATACTACAAAGGCAGTTACCAAAGGCTTTGCAATAGCTAGTGCAGGTTTAGCTGCATTAGCAATGATTCAGGCATTTCAATTTGAAGCCGCACATACATTTGATGCTGTTTTTGATTACAGTCTTTCAAATGTAACACTAATTGCAGGACTATTGGTTGGTGGGTTAATTCCATTCATAATTACAGGACAATTAATCAGCGGTGTATCAAGAGTAGCAACAAAACTAGTTGATGAAGTTAGACGGCAATTCAAAAATGATCCTGGCATTCTTGCTGGAAAATCAAAACCAGACTATGCAAAATGTGTAGATATTGCAACTGTGGCATCTGTAAAAGAACTTTGGAAGTCTGCATTAATCGTAGTTTCCACTCCAATAATTCTTGGCATTGCATTGGGCCCATCTTCTGTTGTTGGATTGTTAATGGGGGCTGTAGTTACAGGCATTCCTTTAGCATATCACTTGGCAAATACTGGTGGTGCTTGGGATAATGCAAAAAAACTCATTGAAATGAAAGGAGAAAAAGGAACAGAAGAGCACAAGGTGGCAGTAGTTGGGGATATAATTGGTGATCCATACAAAGACACTGCAGGACCTGCATTGAACACCGTCATAAAACTACTAAATACAATCGCTATTGTGTTTGTACCTGTGTTCTTTGGATTATTAGTGCTCAACCAGTAATTTTAATTAATTTTCATCGATAATAATAGTCATATCAAGCTCATCAATCTGTGCTTTGATTGCTCTTTTCAAAGTGTCATTGTGCTTGTCACAGAATTTGAAATAATCATCAACTGTTTGAAAACAACCACAAATCCATTTTGTTTTCTTGTCACCTTCAACCGTATGTTTTGCATATGGATGTTTTTCCATGATTTTAAAGAATGAAAACAGCTAAAAAACTTTGGTAGAAAAATAAAAAATTAGAAGGAGTTTATGGACAGCCTTCCATTTTTTGGATGAAAAACCCGTCTTTCTCAATTGCTTGTGAAACAGGTTCAGGTGCACTTTGTGAGTGACAAAATTGACACTCTTCAGTTGTTACAGCTGATTCTCCTTCACCAATTGAAGATAACCACTTTTTGGCATACCCTATTGCTTTATCATGATCCTTTTCAGAAGTAATCACATCAAAATGCATAGTATGCCCATCATTGGCTTTTACGTAAGTATCGTATACGTGAATTTCCATATAATTATTGAAAGACAAGGGATATTTAATTCAAAGAACTACTTTACTCATGAAACACAAAATAGAGATTGTTATTCAAAATGTAGAAAATATGGAGATAGAACTCGATGATTCAAACTCGCCTAACACCGTAAAAAAATTTGTTGAAAACTTACCATTTACTGTTGGAATGAATCTATGGGGAGAAGAAATCTACACAGATGAATCGCCGATCAAAGAAAAAGAAGAAAATGCAAAACCACTTGTTGAATTAAACGATGTAGCTTATTGGCCATCAGGAAAAGCAATCTGTTTGTTTTATGGTCCAACACCAATTGGG
>DRGT01000051.1 GCA_011055585.1 Candidatus Nitrosopumilus sp.
AGAGGTTAGATAGTTTAGTAAATTCAGAATATCAGGGAATTATAATTGCTCATGGAACAGATACAATGCAATATACTGCATCATTTCTTTCCTTCGCATTATCTGGATATCCCATACCGATTGCTTTAGTTGGTTCACAAAGATCATCAGATAGACCTTCTTCTGATGCAGCTCTGAATTTAATTTCAGCTGCAAATTTTATTGTAAATTGTAATACGAAAGGGGTTTTTGTAGTGATGCATAGCAACGAAAGTGATGATACAATTTCTTGTCATTTAGGAACACGTGTTAGGAAAAATCATACATCAAAAAGGGGAGCATTTCAAACAATTGGTGGAGATCCTGCATTTCTTGTAGTTAATAAAAAAATTGAAAATAATCTTAAAGAGAAATTTTTCAAAAATGAAGATTATAAACCAAGAATTAAGCTTGATACCCATGTCGCTTTAATAAAATATTATCCAGGTTATGATCCAAAATTAATTGATGATATTATTGAAGCTGGATACAAAGCAATAATTTTTGAAGGTACAGGACTTGGACATGTTGGAAAAACAATGTATGATTATGTTAAGAAAGCAAATGAAAAGGGTCTTTTTTTGGGAATGACCTCTCAATGTATTGATGGTAGAGTAAACATGAATGTCTATGAAAGTGGAAGAGATCTTGTAGAGTTTGGAATAACTCCATTATCTGATATTATTCCAGAAACTGCATTAGTAAAAGCAATGTGGGCATTAGGAAATAGTAAAAATAGTGAAGAGATGAAAAAATTAATGTTAGAAAATATTGCTTCAGAGTTTTCTGATTAACTTTTAAAGAGAGATTTGTGATAAAACACTGATGTCCCAAGTACCAATAGAACAAATTGGTTTAAAGGTTGGTTTAGAAATTCATCAGCAGTTAGCAACCAATAAAAAATTATTTTGTAATTGTACTCCAATAGAATCTGATGAATTTACATCAAAATTCATGCGTAAATTAAGGGCAACAAAGAGTGAGTTGGGGGAATATGATCCTGCAGCCCTTTTTGAAAGTACCAAATCTCAAACAATTGTATACTTTACAAATCCAGTAAGTAGTTGTTTAGTAGAAAAAGATGAAGAACCCCCACACAGTGTAGAGATTAATGCAAAGAAAATTGCATTATTAATTGCAAGTAGTCTCAATTCAAAAATTTTTAATGAAATTTATGCTATGAGAAAGATTGTCATCGATGGATCAAATACATCAGGATTTCAAAGAACAATGCTTATGTCACAAGGTGGAAATCTTGATGTAGATGGGAAAAAGATTGGGGTTCAATCGATTTGCCTTGAAGAGGATGCTGCAAAACTACTCAATGATAAAAATTCTACAAGAGAGTACAGTCTTGATCGTTTAGGAATACCACTTGTAGAAATTGCTTTGGAACCAGTAGCTGCTGGTCCAGCTGAGATGAAAAAGGTGGCATTAACTCTTGGCAGACTTTTACGAGCAACAAAAATGGTAACAAGAGGATTAGGATCAATCAGACAGGATGTTAATGTATCAATTATGGATGGAGGAGTTGTAGAAGTTAAAGGTGTACAACAGTTAGATCAGCTAGAAAAAGTTGTACAATATGAAGCAACTAGGCAGCATGGTTTGCAACTAATTTCTAAAAAATTAAAGGAAAAAAAATTAGGAAAAATTTCAAAAAATAGTGATGTTTTTGACATTACACAAGAATTTAGAGAATGTAAATCAAAAATTATTCAAAAAGCCCTGAAAGAAAATGCAGTCATCAAAGCAATTAGAATCAAAAATTTTGCTGGAATGTTTAGTTTTTCACCATATGAAGGAATTAGATTAGGAAAGGAAATTGGACAATTAGTAAGATTTTTTGGAATTGGAGGGGTTTTTCATTCTGATGAGCTTCCAAATTATGGTATTGAAGATGTTGATGTTAAAAATGTAAAAAAAATTGTAGATACTGGTGATAACGATAGTTTTCTTTTGATTGCTGCACCTAAATCAAAAATCGATTTTGCTATTGAATCCATTATCAATAGAATTGAATATGCTTCAAAGGGAGTTCCTGCAGAGACTAGGCTTGCTACCCAAACTGGGGAAACGGTGTATCTTAGACCTAGACCAGGCGCCTCAAGAATGTATCCTGAAACAGACATTCCGCCAATAATTGTTTCAAAAAATGAACTTGAAATGGCAAAAAAACAAATTCCAAAATCCTGGAATGAATCTATTTCTGAGCTACAAAATAATTATAAACTTAATCTTCAACTTACTGAGCAGATTTTTGATTCAGATTATTTAGAATTATTTGAAAAAATTTGTGATGATAAAAATAATTCGCCAACATTTGTTGCATCTACACTTAGTTCAACTATTACTAATTTGCAGCGACGGGGACTAAATCCTCAACTTTTAAAAAATTCTGAGATACTTAAGACATTTCAATCTTTATCAGAAGGAAAAATTTCGAAGGAATCTATTGAAATTATTTTCGAGTCTATAATGGCAGGAAAAACTAAATCAGTTGAAGAAGTAATTCAAAAAGTATCTCTTGGAAATATTGATGAAAATAAGCTAAACAAGATATTAGATGAAATTATTCAAAAAAATTCTGAACTTATAAAAAAACAGGGTCAAAGGTCCATTGGACCAATAATGGGAATTGCAATGAAGGAATTACGTGGAAAAGCTGATGGAGAAACAATTAACATATTATTGAATAAAAAAATTAATTTAGAATTAAATAATAAAAATTAGGCAAAAAATGCCCTCAATTTTATTTTATTCTAATTTTCGTCTTCTAGTTCCTCGGCCGCCTGTAATCCACATGCCTTTTCCGCTAGGTCTTCCAGAGGTTGTAGCTATATCACTAAATTTGACTGTTTTTGTACCTCGGCCCATTGAAATGTATCTGTCTTTAGAAGCTTCTTTTCGTTTGTCCTGAAATTCTTTGTATTCCTTTCCTGTCCACCTATCTTGTGGTTTATCTATAACCCTACGTGATGTTCCTCTGCCTCCTATACGTACTACTTTACCCATGGGTAACCTATCTGTAACTAGCTTTTAAAGTTGTTTTTTCATGTAACAAAATTTTGGAGATATTTTGAATGCGGGAGGTGGGATTTGAACCCACGAACTCCTGGGAGATAAGGATCTGAACCTTACGCCGTTGACCAGGCTGGGCGACTCCCGCATCGTAGGATTTAGAAATCTAGAATAAGTTTCTTTATTGAATAAAATCGTAAAATACAAACGATCTAATAATTACTATATAATAATGGAATTTAGAGAGATTTATTGCAATAATTGTAAAAAGGTTCTAGGAAGGTATAATCGAAAATATTTTACTGATGATAAAATTGGAGAGTTACTCAAAATAAGTCATGCGTCACATGTTAGAGAAGGACATATAATAGAACTAAGAAGAGTTACTAAAAAATCCTAATCTAACAAGTCTTTAAATTCTTCAAGAAGTTTCTTTTGATGTTTACTTAGTTTTTTTGGAATATCTACTACTAGTCGCACATATTGATCGCCACGTCCCCATGAGTTCTGACGTTGTAAACCTTTTCCTTTTAATTTTATGATGGTATTTGG
>DRGT01000052.1 GCA_011055585.1 Candidatus Nitrosopumilus sp.
ACTCTAAATGTTGTAGGATCTGGTTTTAAAATCATGTCAGATTTATTTACGGATTTAAAACCTACAATCGAGCTGGCATCTAATTTTTCAAGTCCATTTTGGAAAGTTTTTTCATCAATTGCATAGCTAGGCATTCCCATTCTATGTAATTCACCAAATATGTCAACGAACCAAAAATCAATAAAAGTGATATTATCATCTTGAATTTGTTTTAGGACTGTATTCCCGTCCATTTGAAATATAATTTGTTATTTGATTTACTAATACGAGTTTGTAAGATTGTTTAAGCTTAATTGTGAAGAGTCAAAATTTTGGGTTAGGATTTGTCTAATTTTCCTGCTCCTGAATATTTTTGGTTTAATTCATCCTCAAAGAAGAATTTTTCCTCAAAGGCAGGCTTTAGATCATCAAGCCAAATGGCGTTTTCGTCATATTCAGCAAAGAATGGCGTTGAAACCCATTCTGGGTTTCTTCCTTGCAAAAATTTCAAAACAATGACTTTTTTGTTATTTATTGTGACAATTCCATCAACCATTACTTTACCTGGAGTTGCAGACATGCTTGGTCCCCTAACAGTTCTACCAAGACCACTAACCTGTTTGTAGGCATTTCTGAAAATTTCATAGGCTTTTACCAATGGAACGCCAAAGTAGTGCTGAGCTCCCGTATCTCTAACTACAAACATGTAGTATGGAATACAGCCTAGCTGGACTTGTTGTCTCCACATTTCGGCCCAAACGTCAGCATCTTCATTTATGTGAGCTAATAGAGGTGATTGTGTTCTAATTTGAGCACCAGTTTCTCTTACTCGTTTTATTGCAGCTTTAACGGATCCAGTTGAAAGCTCTTTATGATGATTAAAATGAGCCATAAATGCTAGTTGTAATCCTTTGTTTGTTGTTTTTTCAAAAACTCCTAGAGTTTGATCAGCATCGTTATCTGTTAAAAATTTGTAAGGCCAAAATGCTAATGCTTTTGTTCCAATTCTGATAGTTTTAAGATTTGGAAGATCTGCCTCTAATAATGTATCAATATATTTTTCAAAAATTGATGCTTTCATTATCATTGGATCACCACCAGTAAACAAAACATCTGAAATTTCAGGATGTTCTATAAGATACTGAACCAGCTGTTCGCCTTCTTTCATTGCAAATTTCATTTCATCCATTGCAACAAATTGAGGCCATCTAAAACAAAAACTGCAATATGCGTGACATGTTTGGCTTTGACTTGGGAAGAAAAGACAGGTTTCTTTGTACTTGTGTTGCATTCCATAAAGTTTTGTGCCATCTTTAAGTGTTGGAACATTTAGTTCTAGCTGGCCTGCAGGTTGAGGGTTTAGTTGGAGGCGAATTTCATTTGCAATGTTATTGATCTCTTTTTTATCAGCTCCATTTTTTAGAACGGTAGCCATTTTTTCAAAATGTTTTTGTTGTAACATTTCTTTTTGTGGGAAAGTTAACACAAACATTGGGTCGTTTGGAATGTTGTTCCAATCAATTAATTGTTCTACTACATAGTTATTAGCCTTAAATGGAAGAACATTACCAACTACCTCCATCTCAAATTGTTGCTGTTCAGAAAGTTTATGAATTTGTGGAAGATCATGAAAATTAATTAAAGTATAAGATTTAATGCGTGGAGATTCGGTTTCACTCCAAACAGATTCTTGTAATGTCATTTAACAATATGGTCTTTTTTCCTTGTTAAAGGTTAACAAGTCTGTTTCTACAATACTTATAGTCTATCCAATTTTCTCATTAAATAATGACTAAAACAAGTAAAACCACTGATAGAACACCCTAACCTTTGTATTCTGGATTTTGAATTGATTCAAAATGGTGAATAGACATGGCTGAAGAAGAACTGGGCAGTATTCCCATAGGGCAATTTGAGACGGTTTCCCAACTAATTGCTTCTTCGGAATCGCTTCAGATCGCTTTTGCAATTCTGATTGTTGGTTTAATAATAATCGGGGTAATTTACCATAAATTTTCACGTTGGATTTTATCTCAAAAATTCAATTATTCACGTCCCCATGTTTCTAGATTCACTCGTAAAGCTGTGCTGCCTTTTTTTGCCATAGCACTTGTTACATCAACTAATGCATACATGCAAAGTACTGAATTATTTGAAGGGGAAAATGTTTTTTCAGAAGGTGAATTAGGTCCGGCTGAAACTTTTGCAAAAATTTTAGATACTATCAATATACTTGTTATCGGTTGGACAATATCTCATCTTATTCCAATCAGTTTAACAAAACGTGAGGCTTCAATTCTAGAGAAAGGAGATTATGACAAGTGGTTTGACATAAAAGGATTTCCAGATGATGATGGAGATTTATTTCAGAAATGTTTCAAATGGCTTCCTCCAAAAACAGCTCCTTATGAAATGAAAGATGAAGAATTCAAAAAATATTTAGAAACAAAAGAAGGTCTTGAGTTTTTAGAAAAATATCGCACTACTAAGGATTTATCAATTGGCACCTATGAAAAATTGGGAGAAGATCCCTTTGATGCTTGGAAAAAATCAGAACAAAGTAAGTATAAAAAATATTTTGAGAATTGTATTACAGGAAATAACCAGACAGGAAAAAAACTGAAACCAGGTGTAGTGCCCGAAGAAATCTATCCTATAGATATATGGAGAGAGCAAAAGAGACAAGAAAGTTATTCACCAATTATTCCAAGTGCAAAACCTCCTGGTTATGCAAGAAAACAAAAAGAAGGAGTTCCCAAGTCAGCAAAACAAGTTTTGCCAGTTGGAATTTTTGTTGCCACAGTGATTGGTGTTGTTTCATGGTGGGGTGTTGATTTGGTGGTGTTGGCTACAGCTACCGGAGGCATTGCACTTGGTATAGGGCTAGCACTAAAAGATACTATGGAAAATTACTTTGCATACATAATGATTAGAAAAGACAAGATTGTCAAAGTAGGTGACAGGATAACACTACCAAGTGGATACAATGGTTTAGTATACAAGATTACCCCCAGAGTTACGTACATCAGGCATGGTCTCAATGAATCTTTGGCAATTATTCCTACCAAGCAACTCGTTTCAGAAGAAATTATCAACTTTACAAAAGAATTCAAGTTGGTCCCTGCCGGAATTGATGTTGGGGTTTCTTATCTAAATAATCCAAAGCAAGTTGAGGCAATTCTAATTAAGATAGGTGAGCGGGCAATGAAAGAAGTAAAGGATGATGATGGCCACCATCTAGCCAGACAGAAAAGATGTCCATACCTAGATGAACACAAAGAAAGCTGTGGATGTGACAAAAATATACTTGTTGATGTAGGTAAGCCGGTTGTGAGATTTAACAACTTTGATGATTCATCGCTTGCTTTTGCAGTACGTGTATTCGTCAGAGATTATGGATCTCAGTTTAAGATGAAAAGTGAGATGCGCGCTATCATGTATGAAGAGTTTAAGAAATATGATATTAGAATTCCATGGCCAATTAGAACTGTTTACCAGGGTGATGAGAAGAGAGAGTCAGAAGAGATTAGAAAACTTGATCAGAAGCGTGACAAAGTAATTGAAGAGTATGGTCTAGCAGAGGGAGCTGGAGCAGCAGAAGAAGATTAACCCATATTATTCAAAAACTTAAGAATCCCTTTCTTCTCGTTGTTTTATTGGCAAAGTTTACTGTAATAGGTGGTAATGCTTCTCAAGACTTAGCTAAAAGATTAGCGAGAAAACTAAAAGCGACATACATTAACACTGAATTAAGAGCTTTCCCAGACGAAGAAAATAAAATTACACTTTCTGCAAAACCAAAAAAGAATAGAATTATTGTTGTACAATCTACCTGTCCACCTGTTGATTCTAATTTGATTCAGTGCTTGTCGCTAATTTCTAAGGCAAAGCAATTCTCACCAAGTGTAATTGCGGTTGTACCATACATGGGTTATGCAAGACAGGATAGGGAATTTCTTCCTAGAGAGGTAGTTTCAATGCAGGTAATTGCCAAACTGTTCAAGGCTGCAGGTGCTACAAAATTAATTGTTGTGGAT
>DRGT01000053.1 GCA_011055585.1 Candidatus Nitrosopumilus sp.
CCAGCTATTGGAGTATCAGGGGCTTTTGGACTTGCACTAGCATCTCTTCAAAGCAATTCACAAACAAAAGATGATTTGATCCGTGATTTAGAAGAAGCAAAAAAAACACTCTTTGAAACAAGACCAACTGCTGTAAACCTAAAGTGGGGCCTTGAAAAAATTATGGATGTCGCAAACAAAGGTTCAGATGTTTCAGATATACAACAATCAGTTATCGATACAGCAAAAAAAATGGCAGAAGAAGACATCCAAACAAACATGACTATGGGAAAATTGGGTTCTGAGTTATTTGATAACAATGATACTATAATGACTCATTGCAACGCTGGCGCTCTAGCAACTGTTGCATATGGAACAGCACTTGGTGTAATTCGCGCCACAAAAGAAAGTGGAAAAAACATCAAGGTTATTGCAACTGAAACAAGACCAGTTCAACAAGGCTCACGACTCACAGCTTTTGAATTAAAACACGATGGAATTGATGTTAGTTTAATCCCAGACACTGCAGTTGGCTACTCTATGGCAAAAGGATTGGTAAACAAGGTAATAGTTGGTGCTGATAGAATATTGCGAACAGGGCATGTCTTTAACAAAATTGGAACGTATCAGGTTGCTACAATGGCAAAGCAACACAACATTCCATTTTATGTTGCAGCTCCACTTAGCACATTTGATTTAGAAAGCAATCCTGAAGATGTTATAATAGAGCAAAGAAAAGCTAGTGAGGTTACTGGTATTGGTGATAAAAAAACTGCACCCGATGACATCAACGTAATTAATCCTGCTTTTGATATGACCCCCCCAGAACTAATATCAGGAATTATTACAGAAAAAGGAGTAGCAAAGCCTCCATACGACGAGTCTATCAAAAAATTATTTGAAGCTAATTAGTAGAAAGTTTTTATTGTTTTTAAAGTACTTATAAAAAACATGAGCGCAGTAACATCAGATGCAATAAGAAATTCCTTAAAGCAATGCATGGATCCCGAAGTCCCATTAAACATTGTTGATATGGGCTTAATTTATGGAATTGATGTTACTCAAAATAATGATGTTAATATCAAAATGACAATGACAACTCAAGGTTGTCCACTTCATGAGACTCTAGTTCAAGATGTAACAAGGTATGCAAAAAAGGTTCCTGGAGTAAATAATGTCAAAGTCGATATTGTTTGGGATCCTCCATGGACAATGGATAAAATGTCAGATGAGGCAAAACAAACTCTCAAAGATATGGGTACAGAAGGTTCAACTCCAGCTCCAATAGACTATGAAACTGCACTACCTCAAGGAGTTGGAAAGCTAGTCAAACAAGAAGATGGTTCAATGGTTTTAGCAAATGAACATGAACAGGGATTTATGGTTAATCAAGCAATTATTGATTTTTGGAAATCATGTGATGGAAAAAGAAAGATAACAGAACTCGTTGATCTTTTTGCAAAACAAACAAGTCTTCAAAGAAATCAGGTTGAAAAAGAGGTTCTTCAACTAGTCAATCAATTACGTGATGGTGGTTTGATTATTATTCCAAACCAACCAGAAGCACCAAATGTGGAATTTAAAAAATAATTCAAAACTAATTTGGATAATCTATACAGGATTACCCGAGATAATCTTACTATGATTACCCGATCCACTAGAATTGTAGATTATAACTAAAATTTTGAATGAACCTTCCCCTGCATAATCGTGTATGGATTATGAACTTGCCCATCCACGTTCAATCAGTTTTGCTTTAGTTTCTGATTTAACACAAGCGGGAGAACCATCACTAATTTTAATAGTTAAGATCAAACCTTCCTTGCATTTTATGTCTTGAGGTAAAATACTATTTTTCAATTGTTTTAGGGGAGAAAGAACGGTGGTTTTTTGAATTTCTTGACTAATGTTTTTCAACAAAGTAAATGAATCAATTATCTTGATTAGAAAGTTGTCAGATTCATTTAATTCATCCTTAACACTTTCGGAAAGAACAGTCCATATATCATTGCCATCGAATACCTGTAAATTATAGAGAAGAACCTCAGAACTTTTGTCGTTTTCAGTCCTAGTCCAAACCTCTTCTAGCAGGTATGCCTCTCTGTCGTCAATCGAAGTTGGTTGGGTGTTTAATAGTAAATAATTACCACAGGTAAATCCGTCATTCTCAACTGACCTAGATGAACACCAAGTCAAAGCATTTTCATTGTGTCTTTCCAAATGTTCTTGAGGAGTGACTGTAAAGTAATTTTTCCAAAGATTCACGTATATTCCCTTTGACCAGTAATCTTGGTCAGGTAAAATTGCAACTATCGCTATCCAAGGATTTTTTTGAGGTAAATCATCATCAATGATCCAACCTGAGGAATATTCTATGGAAAAACCATATTCTAAATTCTCATAGGTCTCAAACTGCCCAAATGCAGATACCATGGAAGAACTGATCGTTATCAAAAGCATAATCATAAAAACGAAAATTATTTGGTTCATTTATTAAATTAAAAACTATGCCAAGTTAAATGTTTAAACAAAAATTTCAACTTCATAATCTATACAGGATTACGAAAACTATACTTTATCCCCCAAGAGTAAAAAGATCTAGTTTTAGAGTCAGACAATGATATCATTTCCAGAATATTGTGGAATCTTTTTTGGAATATCAAAGATTTTCAAAGATTCCAAATATGCAAGATGTTTTGAGATTGATTCAGCATCGCCAAAGGATACTAGTATTCGGTCATTGTGTTTAAGCACATACTGAGATATGTCGGAATAGTATTCCTCTCCATTAACATAAAACACCAAGGATTGGTCTTGTCCAGTACAGAACCTGCCAGTTTTGATGTCCGCAAATTCATCATGATTCAATATTATACAGTCCGGTGTAATCTTCATTCCAAATGATGCAAATAGCATCTCCAATGGAACACCAGTTGCATGCTTGTGAATGAGGTACGGGTTATGATTCTCAAAGTGGATGTATCTACTTGAAAGCTGAAACTGCAGCAGGCCAAAGTTTAGCTTCTCACCATCCACAAAAACTGCAATTGCAGCATGCTCATGTTCGCTTCCATATTCACCTACCCCATACTGGTTTACCAATTTTTTTTCAGGATCTACATTGATGGTATTTTGAAATATCCGTGAATCAATCTCGTTTTGGTTCATAAAATAGTATGAAAAAAATCCAGATGAGACAATCACAAAAGCTACTGCAATTACCAAAATTACCCTGTTTTTTGGTTTAGACTTGACGGACTCTGCATCAAAATACTCTGAATTACTCTCCTCAAAGCGACCCGGCAGACTGTAATCTGAATCAGAGTCTTTAGGAAGAATTTTGTCGTTATCTTCAGGCAATTATTAATCCAAAGGCTTTGATTCTATAAATTTCCTAGAGTCAAACAATATGAAAAAATAATTGAGCCTTTTTTAGGTAATCCTGTATAGATTATCCAGTTCACTTTATTGGCCACCGCCCTGACCCTGTCCTTGGCTGCCACCGCCTTGACCTTGTCCTTGGCTGCCACCGCCCTGACCCTGTCCTTGGCTGCCACCACCCTGACCCTGTCCTTGGCCGCCACCGCCCTGACCTTGTCCTTGGCCGCCACCGCCCTGACCTTGTCCTTGGCCGCCACCGCCCTGACCCTGTCCTTGGCCGCCACCGCCAGGTGGACCGGGTACACCAGCAGGTGGTCCGTGGTCTCCACGTGCTTGTGCAGCTTTAGCTAGACCTGCTGCCTTTTTGGATGCAGCGTTTGCTCTACCTTCTGCTCCTGGTTCGAAGTCTTCTTCAAATGATGATTCAAAGTCATCGAAACTCAATCCCCACCAATCATCGGGGGACCATCCTATATTGAAACCAGGGGGGGTTTCACCTAAACCAATACCTTGTCCACGTTCTAATCCAATCTGGGATGGACCTTGGTCATCATTATTCAAAGCTGCACCAAATCCTGGTAGCGTGTTAAAGTCGAAATCTTCATCACCAGTGGTTACACCATCACCGTTTGTTCCATCAGAACTTTCAGTACTAAGATTACTATCAGTAGGAATATCATATCTTGCTTTGATTCCAGGAGGTAGTTTCTTCAATCCTAGAGGTAAGTTGTCTGCATCACCTAATCCAATTCCTTTTCCCTTAGCTTTACCTGGTTCATCTTCTGTACCTTTTGCTACATCTGAGGCTTTACCAAATCCCGGATGATCATCTGTGAACATTGAGGCGGTAAGACCAAGATCGCTATTTTCGCTTGTGGCAGCTAGAATTTCCTCATAATCACCACTTTCAAGAATAGCTAATGTTACTTCTAATTCATCGATAACTGCATCAGATATTCCTAGACCTGCACCATTTTCAACAATGAATGAAATGCTATCTATTGCATTTTCAACAAAGTCTGTAAATCTCTCATTTTGTCGTGAATCGACTTGAGCATACAATTGAGTGTAAATATCATCAAGAATTTCTTCAGAGCCATAAAGTATGGCTGCAGCCTGATCCCAATCTTCAGGATTATCTGAAGATGCAAGGTATGCAGCTTGCTCTAATGCGTCAGCATATTCTGTCAAGCCTTCACCCATGTTCAAACCATTACTCGTAATCAAGTCATCAAGCGTAGCAAGTTCATTTTGACCATCTGTTATCTTTTCCATAAGGGTAAAAACAGTATTTGCATTACTAGCCGAATTTATGATGGCCAGATTGTCTTCTGTAACCTCTTCCATACTAGGCTTTTCCATTACTTCCTCAATGTCTTCCTGAACGGGTTCACCAACAATTTCAGCAATTCCAAGCTGAGCCCATCTATTAGCAGTAAATTGATCAATACAGATTGAATTTGGATTTGTTACTTGGACCACCTCAACTTCACCAGCTTGACAGGTCATCCCTTCAGCAAAGGAAAATGGTAACGCAGGAGTAACTCCGATTGAAAGAATTAATGGAATAATTACAAAAATGATTCTATGCCCCATACAAAATTGGATATACATTCTATACTTAAAAATGATATAAATTATGAGTCTGTTAATTCTATATTCAAGCGAAAAAATTGTAGCTTAATCCGAAATTCTTGGGTTTGGATAATCATAGTAAGATTATGTCGGATAAACTATACAGGATTACATATCATTATGTCCGTTATGACGATAAATAAATAATTTAGAAAATTGTTTAAGTATTATCATAACATCCTACTTTTACATGCTAAGAAGGATCACAATAACGCTTGATGATGATCTCTTGAAAAAACTTAGAAAAAAACAAGCTCAAGAGATAAAAAAATCACGTAACTCTGTTAGCCTTTCGAAAATTATCAATGAAACTTTGGCTAAAAGAGTTTAATCCTGTATAGATTACATAGAATAATCTTCCATAGGATTATGAATTTCCGTTCTTACTTGGTCTCCATTTTTGTAAAAACTCATTTACAGTTCTGGTTCCAAAGTAAAATCCTATGATAGTAATTATGATGTAGACAAAGTTATCGGTTATGCTTCCAGGAATTTTACTAAAATCAATTTCGCCTTTCAGGGTTAATGCAAGCATAATTACAAAGACAAGAATTAAAGTTGCAGTAATTGATTTTCTCATTACTCCTTTTGTATCATTTTTTGAACCCGTTGAAGTAATTGAGTGAAGTGATGACAATGACATTACTCCAAAGAAAGTGATTATGGATACGGGCACGATCATTACTACTATATCATTCATCCAAACCCCAACAAAAAAGGCAATAAGCGCAACGACTCCAACAATTATCGCAATTATGGACTTGGCCTTCCAGTCATCAGCCTCATGTTTTTCGCAGCTTAATTTCATGAACACTATATTCTTGAAAGCATTTTAATTATTTACTATCTTTTGATTCGAAAAAAATCTACTTTACCATTTGATATTTTTACCAACCAAAATTTTCAAAAGAGACTCTTGAATCGCAATAATCACAAATCCCCTTCTTACTTCTGAATCAATAGGATCGTCGCATTCCACTTTACAAAAATATCGTCTAAATCTAATAACATTTTGCCAGTTATTGTTAATGACTTGGTATAGATTGCAAATTATAGTTTTGAAGAGCCGCAAGGAAAACAAACAATCTACAAATAGCTACAAAGCATTATCTATTAGATACTAATAGCAGGTACAAAAATTGCTGGTATGTAATCTAAAACACGTAGCTGGAGTTTGCACCATCAATGTTTATCACAACACCAGATAGATACTTTATTTTATTTTCAACAATTGCTTTTACAAAATTTCCAATCTCTTCTGGCTCGCCAAGTCTTTTCATTGGGAGAGATTTTTTCATCTCTTCTATATTTTCAAACAATTCTCTTGCTCTCTCTGTGTTAATGAGACCTGGTGCGATGTTTATGCAACTGATATTTCTTTCTGCAAACTTTTTGCTAAGAATCTTAAAAACGCTGGAAAAAGCTGATCTGTAAGCACTTGAAATCACAAGCTTTGGGCTTGGTTCTTTTATCACACTAGAGGAAATCAAAAAAACATATCCTCCATCATTAATGGTAATGTTTTGCAAAAGGATGCAGAATCCTAAAAACAGTTGATTGTGATATTTTTGCCATTCTTCTTCTGTGACAGAATCAAATTCTTTGGCTGGCGGTCCACCTGTATTCAAAACTAAAACATCTGTTGTTTTGTTTTTCTCTATGAAATTTTTCACACTCTTCAAATCAGATGTGTCTAGTTCCTTTTTTGATGTAGCCTTAACATCAAATCCAATTGACTTTAATCCATCACTAATTGCTTTACCCATACCTCTTGAACCACCAAGAACAATAGCACTAGCCATAGTATAATCACAAAGATAATTGATAATTAAATTTCTTTAATCTCGGTTATAATACCCTGAACAGAGTCCATCTTGATGATTGCCTTTTTTTCATCCCAGCCCAGTGCAACATACCAGTCTCCTGTGTCTTCATCATACTTTGTTTCTAACGTCTTTATTTGATCTGTTTTAGCGTTGTATTTTTTTGCAATACCAGATATGGCTAGTGAAACGGCATCCCTTTCTTTTTCAAGTCGTCTTTTCATTAATCCAATTCCAGGACTCATCATTTTTTCTGAAAATCTTGTTCTAATATAGTTAATTGTCTTCAATTTTTGGAAATAATCAAGAAATGAAAAGCAGCCTGGCTTTGGCAAAGACCTGTTAGTTTGATACTGGACATATTCATTGCTAAATTAGTTAATCTCATAATCTTTGATGAAGTGATTACATGATTCGAAGAGTAACGATTACGCTGGAACCACACCTAGAATCAAGAATTAGAACCATTCAGGCTCAAAAAATCATAGAATCAAAAAAGTCGATTAGCTTTTCTAACGTACTAAACCAAGTTTTGAAGGAAGGCTTGAAGGAATTTACCTAGTTAAGAATTCTAAACGACAGTTTGCATAATGTGTTGACAGTTCGTATCAAATGTTAATTTAAAATAAAAAAAAATTGTGGAGTCTACTATGGTATGTAGTTGTTCAGGGGCACAAAATC
>DRGT01000054.1 GCA_011055585.1 Candidatus Nitrosopumilus sp.
CCCTTGGTTCTTCTGTAGCAGCTACATGGACATTATTACTAAACTCTGCCATTTCGCTGTCAAAAACCTCTTGACTTTTTGGTGGTTTACCTTCAAAAAATTTAGTCTTTAGCTGAATGCGAATGTGATTTGGTATAGTTTCTAAGAAATTGAAGATCTTTTCAGTAAAGTTTTCCCATGAATTGATTCCCTTATTTACCTCTTCACTAATTTCGACATTTCCAAAATCATATTGTGTATTTGGATTTTTATTTGTTCTAAAAATTCTAACTTTTTTTATTTCAGGAATGTTTGGAAATTTTTCTTTTATTAAACTAATTTCTTTTAGACTTAGTTCAAACTCTCCTTCCACTAACTTTATCTCCGACTTTAACTCTTCATGCATTTCATCACAAAGGTCAAGATCTGAAACTACTTCATCTTTGTTTAGTAATGTTAATGCTTGAAGAATTGTAGTCTTACCACTTTCGTTTCTTCCAACAAAAGCTGCTAAATCTCCGACAGTTATTTCTCCAGAGTCATGAATACAGCGATATGCATGTACCCTAAATTTTCTTAGACGCATCTAGATGGCTATTTGATCGGCTTTCATTTAACCGCTTCGTCAAATTTATTCGCACAATTCGGTTTGCTAAATAGATATAGGGGAACAAAAGTTGTACATTCGAAGTGGCTACTAGAGGAATAGTTTATGTAGTTTTTCTTTTACCTATAATATCTTCAATTATTTTTGGTTCATTAGTTTTGAATGGTATTCTAATTGAAAAACCAGAACGTGAACTAAACATGTGGCAATTTGATTCAGATTTTGTATCAGTTCATGATGTTGAAATTCTAGGACTAGAAAAACAATATTCTACGTCCGAACCTGTTGAAATCCAAGTATTAATTGATGACTCTCTCTTTGATTGTGGGGATCTTTACATTACAATTTATGATGTAAGCTCTTTTTCAAAACAAGTAGTTACTCAGAGTGGATTTTTTGATCAATGCTTTGAAAAAAATAATTTATCGCTACCTGTGGGCGATGAATTTTCAGAAATAGTCGGTGATCCTGGAAATTATGAAATTGTTATTCAAATGGTTGATGATAATGGTAAAAACAACATTTCAACTAGTGCGAAATTCACTGTAAAGTAGGAAAAAGGATTGTTATATATTGAAATCAAAACGATCGGTAGAAGAAGATATTCTAAATTATTGGTGGTCTAATGGAAAAAAATGATGATGCAGTTTCAAAAATAGAAGAGCTAAAATCTGAGCTAAACACACTCAAAGATAAGAAAAAGAAACTGGACAAAAAATCTAAAACAAAAAAAGCTGAGAAAAAAGTAAAGAAAAAAGCTGAAGTTAAAAAGAAAGTAGAGGAAAAGAAAACAAAAAAAACTGAGAAAAAAACTGAGAAAAAAACTGAGAAAAAAACTGAGAAAAAAACTGAGAAAAAAACTGAGAAAAAAACTGAGAAAAAAACTGAGAAAAAAACTGAGAAAAAAGAAAAGAAAAAAGCTGAAGTTAAAAAGAAAGTAGAGGAAAAGAAAACAAAAAAAGCTGAGAAAAAAGAAAAGAAAAAAGCTGAAGTTAAAAAGAAAGTAGAGAAAAAGAAAACAAAAGAAGAAAAAAAGGAAGAAGAAAAAACTCTTGAAGAACAATTAGAAGAACAACTTTCTGATCAAGAAATTGAGAATTTCAAAATTGAAAAAGTCGATATGGAGAAGCTTACACACAGAGTATGTGACATTCTTGCTGTGCGTGAATCTAGTGGAATGATTCAAAGTGAATTATGGAAAAAACTCAAACTTTCAAGCAGAGATGGTTCTAGACTTGCATTAAAATTAGAAAGAATGGGAAATATTACAAGAGAAAAAATTCTAGAAAATGGACGGTGGACTTACAAACTAATCTTAAAGAAAACACCCATTAGTACAACATCTATTGAAAATGCACCATGTCTAATCTGTCCAGTAGAACAAAAATGTACATTAGAAGGTGAAATCAGCCCTCGAACATGTGTGTGGATTGAGGAATGGGTTACAATGAATACTTCAAAACTAAAGAGGAAACCATGAAATTAATAGATGCGAGAAGAGATCATTATAGAAAACTTGCTCATGAAGAAGGATTTCGTAGCAGATCTGCGTACAAACTAAAAGAGCTAAACAAATCCTATCGAATCATTGGCCCTGGGTTTCTTGTTCTTGATTTAGGATGTGCACCTGGTGGTTGGATGCAGGTAGCCGTACAGGTTACAGGAAACCAAGGAAAAGTGATGGGTGTAGATACCTCATATGTTGAAGATATTCCGGGAGCAGAACTTCTTAGGGGAAATATTGAAGATGAATCAATTGTTGATGAAATTTTTGAATATTTTGAAAGAAAAGTAAATGCTGTAATTTGTGATATGTCTCCAAATGTTATTGGAACTTGGTCTGTGGATCATGCAAAACAAATCTCTCTAAATTATTCCTGTGCTAAAATTATGCATCAGGTTTTGACATACAAAGGAAACGCCTTGTTTAAGGTTTTTGATGGAGAATTTTCAAATGAATTTAGAGATTTTCTAAAGAAAAAATTTGCTAAAATCATAACAACAAAACCAAAGGCTAGTAGAAAACAAAGCAGCGAACTCTATTACGTGTGCCTAGGCTATAGGGGTTAGGTAGAAAAAATTTCTAAAATTTGATCTATTCTAGCATTTGTTCTAAATCCTGTTGGATTTAGTGATGTTGGGCTAGCTACAAAACCATTTGATTCAAGTTTTGAAATTGCCCTATCTAATCTTAATGGTGAAACTTTCATTTTTGAAGCAATTTCATCCAAAGTAAAATACGTACTAGGTTTTTCTGATTCTAAGATAGATTTTGAAATTACTTTTTCACAATTTTTATCCACTGTATAATTAGGAATTTCATCTTTTATTGTTTCTAAAAATTGTTTTTCAAAAAGTTGTCCAATCCACAATGGTCCAGCTAAATCTACACTTCCATTGCAAATTTCACAAGACTTTTCTTGTTCATTAATCACTTTTCTATTTCCACAAGTTTTGCAATGTAAAATGTAACCAATATTTTCATTTTGATCTGGTCTATTTAGAATTCTTACATATGTTCTATAGTAATGTAAATCGGTTTCAACAAATAATGGGATTATCTCAATATCCAATCTAGCAGCAATTACTCTGATACATCCAAGAATCAGTCTTATTGCAATTTCATTAGAATATTCAGTTTTTACTGGAACTCCGCCATATCGTCTTTTACACGCATCTCGGAACAAACCATGAAGAACTTGAAGATCAGTAGCCGTAGTTGATAATATTCCACCATGTATCGTAGCCCTAATTCCACAGTCAATATACTTGGCTGGAGAACCAAATGGATCAATATCTACAATAGATCCTCTTTCCCCTTTTTTTGAAAATGTACTAAAAAACCTACACACTTCATTTTCAGAAGTCTGAAAATTTTGTAAATTATTTAGAGAAGCTGATTTTTTTGCAAGCTCTAATGCCTTTGGATTCAAATCATTAACAATTACTTGTTCTACATTTGATAATTCATTAGCTACTCGTATTCCTCTAGCTCCTATACCAGATAACCCTTCAAGAAAAATTTTTGGTCCATCAAAATTTTTTAAAAAAGCAGAATAAGCAATAATTGAAAAGTCTCTGTTTAATTTTGCTTTTGGATTAAAGAAGGCGGGATCTTTTGGTGGAACTTTTTCATTTATGGAGCCTGCTGGTACAAGGAATCTCGTTTTTCCTTCTATTATTTCAAGAAATTCTGCAGTTTGCAATTCTAGTTCTTAATTTTCTTACACCTATAACGGTTTAATATCACAGAATTTGAGAATTCTCGTGCAAGTTTGTGGGGTAGATGAAGCAGGTAGAGGTTCATTAGTTGGCCCACTTGTAATTGCTGGAGTTTCTATAAATAAAACAAAAATTCGACAACTTCGTTCTATGGGAATAAAAGATTCTAAAAAATTAACGCCTTTGCAACGGGAAAAATTATACAAAAAGATAATCAAGTTTGTTGATGATTATTATGTTGCAAAAATTAATCCTAGTACAATAGACAAAAGCGTTTCTAAACACGAACTTAATAATTTAGAAGCAAAATACATGGCCAAGGTTATTTCAAAACTGAATCCAAATATTTCCTATGTAGATTCTTGTGATGTCAATCCTTCCAGATTTGGTAGGACAATTTCAAAGCTTTCAAAAAAAAATAAAATTAAATCATATCATCATGCTGACAGTAGATTTGTCATAGTTTCAGCTGCTTCAATTATAGCTAAAGTAAACCGAGATAGAGCAATTAAAAAAATTCGAAAAAATCACGACGTAGGAAGTGGATATCCGTCAGACGCAAAAACCATAAGATTTGTAAAAAAATATATTTCTACTAGGAATGAAATTCCTAGTTTTGTTCGCTCAAGTTGGAAGCCTGTTCAAACTATGTTAAATAAAAACTAGTTCTCTAGATACTTTGCAATTATCATTGCATGGTCTTTGTCATATGGATGAAGATCAATCTGCTGAATGATTTTAAAACTTTGCAATTTTTTTAATTCATTTTTAATAATTTTTCTCGGTGGTTGCGTTACATCTATACTTCTTGTTTTAATA
>DRGT01000055.1 GCA_011055585.1 Candidatus Nitrosopumilus sp.
AAAACGAAAGTTAGCAATAGAATGGATGGTGAAAAACGATATAAGACAACAAAAGGATGTCGCAAGAGAGGTTCATGAGTTCTATGCTGATCCTGATAGATTCTCTGAAAGGAAACGATTAGGAGTTTAAAATGACCACGGTGACAAAAAAAGATAGGAAGCGAGCTCAAAAAGCTGACTCTGTGTCTTCTCTTCAGATATTTAGCTATAAACTGTTAAATGATCGTGTTCAATTTTTGTATCCTAAATTAACAGGATTAGAAAAGACACTCAAACAGGCAATGATGCCAATGCCATTTGATGTTTATGTATGCAGTATAGTATTTTCCAGTTTGCTAGCTGCAATTTTTGGTGCAGCTATAGGCATAGGAATTTCACTATTTATGAATGTGCAACCAGTTGCTTTTGCAATATTACTTCCAATAATTGTTGGTGCCGGACTTGGACAAATGACATTTTTTATTTTACAAGTATTACCCGCAATTCATGTGAAAACTAGATCATCAAAATTAACTGAAGAGCTCCCTCATTTTATTGGCTACATGGCTACTCTTGCCACAAATGGTCTTTCATTAGAAGGAATTTTCAAAGCAATAGCAACAGAAGAAACTAATGAAGAAATTGTAAAGGATTCTAAATTCATTACAAGAAATATTCACATTTTGGGAATGGACTTACTTACAGCTATATCTGATCTCATTAAACGTACTCCTAAAGGCACATATGCAGAGTTACTCGAAGGTGCAATAATTACAACTCAAACTGGGGGGGATTTGAAAGAATATTTTCTTGCTACTGCGAAAGTTCAGCTTGCAGAAAAGAAAATGACTTTGAGAAAAACAACAGAATCACTGGGAGTAATTGCTGAGATGTACACAATTTTATTGATTGTGTTTCCACTTATGGCCGTCATAATGTTGTCAATCATGGCAATTATGAGTCCAGACTTGGCAGGTTTTGATCTAATCACATTAATGAATTTACTTACCTATGTACTAGTTCCATTCTTTGGGGTGTTAATTCTTTTCATGATGGATACAATGGTGCCAAAGAGGTAAGAAAAATGCAAAAATCGGAAGCAACAAAATCAAACAAAAAAAATTCATTGAAGAATGGAGAACTGCCAAAACCATCCATATACTATTCTGATAAATTCAGAATTGGAATTGCATCTCTGATTGCGGCTGTTTTCATATTTTTTGTAAGTAACACTATTTCTGATCTTTATTCAGAAACTAACAACATTAAAGAAGTTGGAACTGTATTTGCACTTTTAGCTGGAATTGTTCCATTAACTCTTTTACAGTTAAGAGATGTTCAAAGAAAAGATAGTATTGATAGAAACCTTCCACTATTTCTTTTAGCGTTAACTAGTGCAGTTCAGAGTGGTGCAAATCTAATCAAAGCAATCGAACATACAGCAGATAGAAACATGGGAGCATTAACTCCTGAACTAAAAAATCTACGTGCAAATATTAGTTGGGGAATGCCAATGGATGAGGCACTAGATAATTTTGCAACTAGAACCGGCACTCGAATGTCAAGACGTATTGTTATCCTCCTAGAAATGGCAATTAATGTTGGAGGCGATATTGCAAACAACTTGGAGATGATTCAGAAACATGTTACCGAGTTGCAAAACATAGAAAAAGAAAGAAAATCTAGTCTTGCACCATATACATATACAATTTACATTGCATTTGCAGTATTCATCGGAATCAGTGTAATTTTATCCACACAGTTCTTTTCAGAAATTGCAAATGTTCAAGTTTTACTTAAAGAGAGCGTAGTCGAGGGACAATCTGGAATGTTTAGCACATTAGCAGATCTTGATATTGGTGGATTAGACAAAATTTTATTTAATATGTCTATGATTCAAGCAGTATTTGGGGGCTTGGCGGCAGGAAAAATTGGTTCTGGCAACTATGTTTCCGGAATCAAACACATTGTAATAATGGTTATAATGGCAGTTATTGCATTTAATGCGTTTTAGATTTTAACTTTCATTCCACGTTGGGATTTTACAATATACTTGTCACGAATTTTTACACTAACCCAATCAATGACTAACACGACAACAAGAACAACTAACATGAAAACTGCAGCTTTTCCATATTCAAAGAATTTGATATAATTAATGATGTAAAATCCAATTCCTCCCGCACCAACTAAACCAAGTATGCTTGACTGTCTTACATTGTAATCAAACATGTAAAGTATCTGACTAAGTAAATGAGGAGCTGATTCGGGTAAAACAACATAACGAATTAGTTGCCATTTTGATACGCCAATAGAGCTTACAGCATCCATAGGATCTGCATCAACTGTTTCAATTGATTCGTATTGCAGTTTTGAAACAAAACCAATTGTATACATTATGATTGCTAAAATTCCAGCAAAAGGACCCAATCCAACCATAATCACAAATAAAATTGCCCACAAAATTGATGGGAAAGTACGAACCGCAGCAAGTATTGCTCTAACTGGAGCATAAACCCATTTACTGTTTAGATTTCTTGCAGCAAACATACTCAATGGCAGTGCAATTGCAACACCAACAACTGTCCCAATAAATGCCATCTGTAGAGTTTCAAACATTGACGATAATGCAGTATCAAATAATTTTGGCTCGACTTGAGTTAATTCTTCTGCAATTATTGCTAGATTGGGTATTCCTTCAACAAAATCAACAGGATCTGCTCCAACGTTAAATGATGCAGCCACAACGACTGCAATTATAATTCCAAATATGAGATTGTTTTTAGGATTCGTTAGGATACAGCTCCAGAATTTCTTGTTGTGTTAGATTCCCAGTTTGAAAATCAACTATTTTGTCTCCTTCAACACCAATTTCAAGGATTTTTTCACCTTCTTTAATCACTGCGACTCTATCTGCATATTCTAATGCAAGTTGCATATCATGATGAACCATTACTGCAGTAAGATTAATTCTCCGTTGAGTATTAGCAATTAAATCCAATATCTCTCTTGCAGTGACATGATCTAACTCTGAAACAATTTCATCTGCTAGTAATATCTCAGGTTTTTGCATTAATGCACGGGCAATAGCAACTCGTCTTTTTTCTCCACCACTTAGCATGTAGGCCTTTCTATCAAATTTGTCCTCAAGACCTACAAGCTTCAAAATCTTTTCAGCTTCTCCAATTTCATTTTCTGGAAACATTTTGAAAAAAGACTTTACTTTTCCAATTCTTGGTAAAGCACCAACTAGAATATTTTCTAATACTGAAACATTTTTTATTAATCCTAAACTTTGTGGGATATAACCAATTTTTGATAGCATTGATTTGAATTTTTTGTCAGAAATATTCGGGGTTTGATAATTTATTTTGACTATTCCTTTACTTGGCATCATCATGCCATTCATTAGTTTTAGTAAAGTAGATTTTCCTGAACCAGATTGTCCAATGATGGCATAATTTACTCCACGATCAATTGATAAAGTGATTTTTTTTAGAACATAATTTTTTGAATCATATGATGTCCATACATTATTCATTTGGATCATAGTTTTTGTATTTATATTAGAAAAAGAATGAGGTTGAGTCATCAATGTTTGTAATGTCAACTGGGTATCCCAGGTATTATTTGCTCTTGTTGTACTTGTCTAGGATTGACTGATCTAATCCAGTTAGAGAATCAATGTAGGTTCCAAAGTCACCAATATGCATTTCAGTTGTTGTTGGAAGCAAAGCCTCAGCTCCATACAGATTTCCAAGTATCTCGTTATTTTCTTCATAGTTTAGTTGTATCATGGCGTTAACTAATGCAGCCTTTGTTGAATCTGACATATCTGCACTAACCATAAAGACATGAGATGGTACAGGGCCAATTGTTGTTACCACACGAAGTTTTGCTTGATCAGCTTGATCAAGATATTTTTGAGGAGCAATATCAGAACCAAATGCAACATCAACATTGTCATTTAGTAACAATTCTAATGCAGCTTTATATCCACCAGCAAATGTGTAAGCTTCAAAAGAATCAACTAGTGCTGATTCTAATGCAACAATATCATCTCCTTGAATCTCAATATATCCGGAAGTTACCAAGGTTCCCATTGGCCTCACAAAACCAGATGAGCCAGTAATACTTGTGAATGCAACTCTCTTTCCTAGTGTGTCTTCAAGAGATTGAATTGAATCATTGTCAGCTTTTGTCCAAACTGTAGCCTGATAGTTTACTTTACCGTTTACCACTTCAGCCAAGACAGCCTCTGCCCCTGTTCTTACATGGGTAATCCATGCAGGGCCAGTATCCATAAAGGCAGCATCAACATGTCCAAATCGCATTCCTTCAATTATTGCTTCATAATTTGTTGGAACTACAATTTCTACATCAACGCCAACAAGTTTCTCTTCAAGGAATTTTTCTAATGCCTCTGCTTTTGGTGTTAATTCACCTGCTTTCTCTACTGGAATGAATCCAATAGTTATTGTACCCACATCTGAGACGGATTCTCCAGGAACTTGGATAATTCCTTCACCAATAAGAAATTCCATTGCGTTAAGAAATTCAGTATCGCTGACATTTCCATCAACCCAAAAACTTGCAGTATTCTTAATCCAAGAGGGTACTGAATCAGATTCAGCTGAAATATTTTGTGTAATTGTTGGAATGCCAACGAATGCACCAAACAACGCAACAACAATTATCATAACTATGATTGTTCGATTTTGCATGTTATTCAAAATCTTAGGATAAGCTAACTAATTTAAAGTAGCATTTCGTTCTAAAACTTCATTCTAAGAATTTAGAATAAGACGATTTTTATTTAGATTTTTGATTTGGGTAAAGATTGAGTGTTGGTTCTGTATCAGTGATACTAATCTCTACCTTACCAATTCTGCTTTTGTATAGTTTGATTTTTTTACCTTCATTAGAAATAACATATCTGTCAACTACAATCAGAGCGAGTTCCTCTAAATTAGCTAAAGTTTTGTAAACGGTAGATAAAGAAAGTTTCAACTCGTCAGAAATTTGGGTTGCATCCTTTGATTCGTTTTTTACTGAGAACAATACTGCTCTAGTACACACATTAGATAATGATTCAATAATTTTTTGAGTTATATCAAATTCACTTAGTTGGATAATGTTTGATTTTGTCATTTTCATCACTAATTAGGAATAAGATTCAATGAGGGTTCTGGTTTCTTTATAGTAATATCTGCTTTACTGATTCTGCTTTTGTATACCTTGAATTTTCGTCCTTTATCTGAGATTAGCCATTTTTCTACTTTGATCAATGTTAATTCTTCTAAATCGGTTAGTTTTTTGTAAACTGAACTTAAAGGGATTTGTAATTGGTAAGATAAATCAGCAGCAGTTTTTCCTTTTTTTATAGTTGAAAAAAGAATCGCTCTAGATTCTGCATCAGCTAATGCTTCAATTACTTTTTGTGTAACATCATATTTTTTTAATTGAGGTAATGATAATTTTCTCGCCAAGCAATTAGCAAAAGTTTGTAGAATTATTTAAACGACGTGGTTTCATTCTAAGAATTTAGAATGATATTAGTTTGTTTGTGTTTGAATAGGCTTGTCGGGTTGAATCTTTTGCCAGAATAATCCAAGAATTATTCCTAAAGCAAGCCAGAATATAGATACAGCAACAACTGACATTACTCTAAATCCATTTACCAATTCCATAGGTGCGGCGATTTCATCAGGATTAGGAGGCATTACAACAAACATAGCTGTCATAAATGCGGCATAACCAATTAGAGCAACAAGTTTTTTTCTTCCTTGGAATTTTTTAGATAATTGATAAAATCCAATAACGGAAAAGCCTGAAATTGCAATAAATGTAAGGTATAATGTTGCACGTAAAACAACTGTCTCTGGTTCACCAACGGTTGGAGGATTTGCTGGGTATTTCAAAAATGGTATCAAGAAAATGGTTAGCCACATTATTCCAGCTAGAACTAATGCTTTCTTTACATTATGTTGTCCTGGCAAAATTTTTCTTGAATATGCAAATACAATTCCAAACAATGCACCAATTGAGGTACCAAGAATTGCGCCAGCAAGAACTTGACCACCTTTCTGCCAATCTCTATATGCAGAATACTCTACCCAGAATTGTGGAGTGTCTTTTTCTTCTCCAGATGCAAATAGATTTTGATTTTCAATTCCAATTGCTTCATCAAGATATGGTTCAACTATTGCCAAGTTTGCAGCACCATGAATTATTCCAGCAAAGCAACCTGCCAACAAAACTATTCCAATGAAATGCCCCGTTTTCATATAATATTCACCTAATGACAGGGAAAGCCTGCAGCGTGTCTCATATCATGAGTTAATTCATGAATGAAAAGATCATCAAATGCTTCTGCGCCTTGAACAATACTAAACAAATGTCCTTGATCATAACCAACAAAAAACAAACCAAAAGCAAAGATTACCGCAAGAATTGCAACTGCAAAGATTGGAACACAAGGTTTAGAAACAACAATCTCTTTAGAGGCAGACATTGTATCGACAAAGGGTTCTGATTATTTAAATTCTTACAGCTATCACAAATTTATAGAATAGAATAGGTCGATCATTAAATGAGAAATTATTACTTGTTAGCTATTCCGGCGATCATAGGAATTTTTGTCGGAGCATATCTTGGTATTGCGGAAAATGACAAAGTTGAGAATAATGAAACTTTGTTAACTGCTCAAAAATTGGTTAGAAATGGTTCTCCCATTGTTGGAAATCCTAATGCCCCAATTACTATTTTGGAGTGGGGGGATTTTCAGTGTACATTTTGTTACAGATTTCATGAATCAAGTTTGGATATTATTAAAAGAGAGTACATTGAAACAGGAATAGCAAATCTAGTTTTCAAGGATTTTCCATTAAATGGTCCTGATTCTGTTCTTGCTGCAGAGGCAGCATATTGCGCAGAAGATCAAGGAAAATACTGGTCATATCACGATGAGTTGTACGCAAACTGGGCTGGTGAGAGAACAGGGTGGATAACTGATGATTCTCTAAATCAGTTTGCCATAACAGCTGATTTGGATATAGAAAAATTCAATTCATGTCTTGATGATCATAAATATCGACAAAGAGTGTTGGATTTGGAACAATTTGGAAGAGAGATTGGAATTGATGCTACACCATCATTTCTAATTTTTAATGATGAGAAAATAATCAAGATTACAGGAAATCAACCAATAGATGTTTTTAGAAAAGTAATTGATGGCTTGAGTAATACTTCTGCTTGACGTAACTAATATGCAAAGGCTAGAGATGATGAATTAATGGGCAAAATAAAAATCGAAAAACAAGATTCTGTTAAAATGTATAAAATTAGAAAAACATTGAATGAGTTATCACAAGTTTCAGGTCATGGAACAGAATTAATTTCTGTATATGTTCCAAAAGGAAAGCAATTACATGAAGTAATCACTCAGTTAAAAGAAGAGCAAGGTACTGCTGATAATATTAAATCGGATCTTACACGTACCCATGTTGTTGATTCTTTGGGCAAAGTTGTTCAAAGGTTAAGACTTTACAAAAAAACTCCAGAACGAGGATTAGTGATTTTTTGTGGAGCATTACCAAGAGAAGGTGGAGGGCCAATTGGTACAGAAGTAGTCAAAGCTTTTGAATTAGATCCTCCAAAAGATCTAAAAACATTTCTTTACAGATGTGATGATCATTTTCATGTTGACATTTTAAAAGATATGCTAAAAGATGATAATCTTATTGGATTTTTAGCAATTGATGCAAAAGATACTGGATGGGGTTTGCTTCATGGAGATAAAATTGAAGTTTTGTCAGAAACAGGTTCTGGAGTTGCAGGAAAACACAGACAAGGTGGACAATCTGCAAAAAGATTTCAAAAACTCAGAGAAATGGAGTTAACGTATTACTTTAACAGAGTTGCTGGAACTACAAAAGAATATTTTATTGATATTTATCCAATCAAAGGACTAATAATTTCAGGGCCAGGGCCAACAAAAGAGGATTTTATCAATGGGGATTATCTAGAATATCGTTTGCAAGAAATGATCATTGATACAATTGATTCTTCATATTCAGGTTCTGAAGGAATTAGAGAAGCATTTGCAAAAGCAGGAGATATTTTATCTGGTTTTAGAATGGTGGAAGAAAAACAAATTGTTGAAAAATTATTCCAACATATCAATTCACACTCTGGATTAGGGACATATGGATTAAATGAAATTATTGAATTATTGAAAAAGAATGTAGTTGATACAATAATCATTACAGATGATACTGATCTTAATAGAATAGAAGTAAAATGCAAAAGATGTCAGCACATACAAGAAGAGATGGTTGAACGACCAAATGTAATTCCTAGAAAAACTGAGCTGCTCAATTCTCCATGTCCGAATTGTAAAGCAATGGATTTAAAAGCATCAGAACAAGACATTGTAGATTATCTTGCATTAATTGCTGTAAAAACAGGTTCAAAGATTGAAGTTATTTCAGGAAAAGCTGAACACGGTGTGATGCTATCAAGTCTTGGTAAAATTGGAGCGATTTTAAGATACAATCCAGGACATTCTGTAAGTAGTTAGAAATTTAATCAGATTCTATGATTTTTCGAATTTTTTGAGCAAGTTCACTTAATTCATCATCAGTTGGAATTCCTCTTTTTGTCCAGATTGTTCCTTTATGTTCATAACGTGGAATAATGTGAACATGTACATGTGGAATAATTTGTTTTGCTGCTCTGCCATTATTCTGTCCTAGACTAAAAGCATCAGCATTTGTAGCTTGTAATACTCCGTTAACAATTTTTGTGGCTTTGGAAAAAAGTTCTCCAACTTTATCTGCAGGCATGTCAGTAATTCTTTCATGATGTTCCCTAGGAACAACAAGACTATGACCAACATCAATTGGATATCTATCTAAAAATGCTACATGTGTTTCATCTTCATAGATGAAATGTCCCATTTTTTTTCCATTGATAATATCACAGAATAAACAGTCCATATCAAAATTTTAATTTTGTTTAATTTATTGTTTCATCGATTCAGTTAATTAGGGTAATTTTTTCAAATTAACTGTTCAATGGGTAAAAAATCAAGAAAAGAAAGAGAGGAAAAGCGAGAAAGTTTTGCTGGAAAAAGATCTCGTGAAAAGAGAAAAAGTCTCTTAATTGCTGCAGGCATTTTTGGAATTATTGCAGTAATAGTTGGATATTCAGTTTTTACATTTATCAATATGCAAGGCGCAACGCCAGGTGCTCCACCAGGTGCAGGAACGCTTGGAGACGAGCATGAACACATTTCATTACTAGTTCGACTTTTTGGGGACAAATTTGAATTTTCATCGCCGGCTTATCAGATAAAGAGTACTTGGATACATTTTGAAGGAGCTGATGGTGATACAATACACCGACATTCTAGCGGGGTTACAATGGGATATCTTTTTGAAACTTTAGGACTCACATTAACTGATGAGTGTTTTGTTTTTCAATCACAGGAGGGACAGAGACCCTTTTGTACAGATGATAATTTTTCATTAAAGTTCTACATTAATCACCAACAAGTTGATAGCATTTTAGACTACATAGGACAAGAGGGTGACAGAATTTTGATTTCATATGGTAATGAGACACCAGAAGAAATTGAAGAGCAACTACAAGAGTTAGATACCCAAGCGATACGTAGATAAAATTCAAAAGTCTAAATTATAGCAAACATAATCTTTTGGTGTTACATTATGGAAATTTCTAGTAGAAATGTAGTAGAAGGAACAGCAAGGTCTCCCCATAGAGCAATGTACAAAGCTATGGGATTATCAGATGATGATCTTAGTAAGCCGTTCATTGGAGTTTGCCATACTGGAAATGAAGCTACGCCATGTAACATTCACTTAGGTCGTCTTGCACAAAAAGCAAAAGAGGGAGTAAGCGATGCAGGCGCAACACCTAGAGAATTTAGTACAATAGCAGTTAGTGATGGAATTGCAATGGGTCATGAGGGAATGAAATCATCACTTGTTAGTAGAGAAGTGATTGCAGATTCCATTGAATTAATGGTACGTGCTCATCAATATGATGGGATTGTTGGAATAGCAGGTTGTGACAAAAGCTTACCAGGAACAATGATGGCAATGGCTCGTCTCAATCTTCCATCAGTTTTTGTTTACGGTGGAACTATAATGCCCGGAATGTTAGATGGTAGAGAGTTAACTGTTGTTGATGTTTACGAAGCAGTTGGAGCATATGATTCTGGTCAGATTTCACTTGAAGAATTAAAGAATATTGAAAATGTTGCATGCCCAAATGCAGGCTCGTGTGGAGGAATGTTTACTGCAAATACCATGGCATCTATCTCTGAAGCTATAGGTCTTGCATTGCCAGGAAGTGCCAGTCCACCTGCTGAAGACGATAGAAGAGAAAAGATGGTGTATGATACTGGTAAAGCATGTGTAGAACTTTTAGGACAAAAAATTCGTCCTCGAGAAATTCTAACATTTGAAGCATTTGAAAATGCAATTATAATGCTAAATGCAGTAGGCGGCTCTACAAATGGAATTTTGCATTTATTGGCACTGGCAAGTGAAGTTGGAATAAAGTTAACCTATGATGACTTTGAAAGAGTGAGAAAAAAAACTCCACACCTAGCTGATATGAAACCCGGCGGAAACTACGTGATGAATAGTTTGGACAAGATAGGTGGAATACCATTTGTATTAAAAAAACTACTTGATAAGAATTTGATTCATGAAAATACATTAACGGTTACTGGAAAAACAATCAAAGAAAACTTGAATAGCATGACAATACCTGCGTCTCCAGATCAAAAAATTGTAAAATCAGTTGAATCGCCATTACATAGTGTTGGAACTGCATTAATTTTGAAAGGATCTTTAGCGCCAGAGGGAGCAGTAATTAAAACTGCAGGAGTAGAAATTACAAAATTTACTGGAAAGGCCAAAGTCTTTGATAGAGAAGAGGATGCATTTGATGCTACAGCGAAAGGAGAAATCGAAGAAGGTGATGTTGTAGTAATTAGATATGAAGGTCCAAAAGGCGGTCCTGGAATGAGAGAAATGCTTGCAACAACTGCAGCACTTGTTGGTCAAGGTTTAGGAAAAAAAATAGCGATGGTAACAGATGGTAGATTCTCTGGTGGAACACGGGGATTTATGGTTGGCCATGTAGCACCAGAAGCATTTGTTGGTGGACCAATAGCACTTGTAAAAAATGGAGATGAGATTAGTATCGATACTGAGACAAACAGCGTCAATCTTAATATTTCAGAAAAGGAGCTTCAAAAAAGAAGAAACGAATGGAAGCAACCAAAACCAAATTACACATCAGGTGCATTGGCAAAATATGCATCTTTAGTTGGCTCTGCAGCAGAAGGAGCAATTACAAAACCAATCTCAAATTAACTAGTTGAGATGAACTTCGCAGAAAAACATTGTTTCCTTCATAACAGATTTTGCTGTAACGGAAAATCCATCCTCTAATCCTTTTCCACAAACATCACATTTTGCCATATTTGCAGAAGAATTCATTGTGAATTTTTTGTTTGAAAAAACAATGTCTTGAATTAGAGCATTTTTTGGTTTTGTTGCCATAATTTGGCTCATAGTAC
>DRGT01000056.1 GCA_011055585.1 Candidatus Nitrosopumilus sp.
AGTGTTACCACTTGCAATCTTCTATAGAAATCATGGTTACAGAACTTTTGTTTTATTGGATAATAGTGATGAATCAAAACAAATTTCTGCACAATTGGTGGCAAATGAATTTTCCAAAGTTCAGACCATATTCTTTGAAAGAGAGGGAAAATCCCTTCAATCAATTGAGGATTATATGGTGCTTGAAGACTATCTTCATGCTGTAAATCAAACATATGAAATCAAGCTTAGACAAGAAGGATTCAGTAATCTTACACTAGATGAGGTAAAGGCTAAGAACAAAAGTGGAGTTTTGGAAAATCTTCAGTCTATTTGGGAAGAGCATAGAGAAGATGACTGGGGCAATTTTGATAATGAGGAGATCACGAGATACATTTGTGAGAAAATCTCTCTTGGTGAGGCTGGATTTCTCACAGACAAAACAAAAGACCAATTCAGGTCTTTATATCGAATGATTGCAGAACGAATTAGGCAGCATAAAGATTTTGTTTCAAAGGATGATAAAAACAAGATTCCAAAGGCTAAGGTTTGACTCGAAGCAGTTAATGAGCTTTACTAAGAATTTTTCCAGAATTAAAAAATATGAACTTGGTAAAGTTGATTAAGATTTAATTTGGAGGTAAGAATCTGTGAATAATATGCATAGTTCCTTTGTATGGGGCGTTTTTCTTTCGCTTTTACTTGTGGCATCAATGTTTGGAATTTTTTCTCTAAATGAAATTGTTGCTCAAGAAAAAGTTGTAGCTGCAAAAAGTATTGGTTTTGAAGAAACTATAATTATTCAATTTGAAAATAATGGAAATTCAGACATTGAAACATTTAGGATTTGGCTTGGTGCAGGTAATTCGTTCAAATCTTTTAAGACAGAAAAAGGTTGGACGGGAGAAAAAACTCCTCAAGGGGTGATCATATTTACTGCAACAGATCCAATAAAATCTGGCCAATCAGTAAAATTTGGAGTTAAAACTGACAAAACTCAACCAGGAATAAATTGGAAAGCAGTTGATAAAAATTCAAACGAATTACAAATTGGAAAAACTTGGGTAACTGAATCTCCATCAAAACCAATAATCAAAAATGGTAAACCAACATCAAGTGGTGATGCAGGAATTTTATCAGATTCAAAATTTAGATTAATTCCTGACAAACCAAATGTTGGCGGCACAATAAGAGTAACTGGAGATCAGTTCAGTTCAAATCAAGAATTTAAATTATACATAAACAAACAATTCTTAGAATCTTTTGAGACTGATGAAAATGGTCATTTTATGTTAACAACAAAAATTCCTGAAGGAGAAGCAGATAGAGTGAATTTTATTGTAAAAGATAATCAAGGAAATGAAAAAACAGTAAGCATTAGACTTGGTGAATTATTGCCAAGAGTTGCTGAAGAAGATGTTAAATTAACAATTACTGGTTTGCCATTAACAATTAATCCAGGTGATGTGCTGTTTATTTCAGGCACAGGAAGTCCGGGTGGAACTATTACTGCTGAGATTGTGGGTCCAGATGAAGAGAAAATTACTTCAGAGACAGCACCTGTCGATCAACAGGGAAAATGGTCTTTTGAAACAATTGTATCGCTTGATACACCTTTAGGCAAATACTCTGCAGAAATATCCGATGGAAAAGATACAATTCTTAAAAGTTGGACTGTCGAATCATCAAAGACAATTCATATCACTCCAGCTAAAATAATATTTGACCCAGGAGAGACTTTGACATTTAATGGAACGGCATTACCAAATCAAAAAATCGATATTATTTTGAAAGATCCAACTGGCGCTGAAATTTATTCAGATGTAATACATCCTAAAAGTGATGGGTTCTTTGAATTTGAATTTCCTACTCTATTATCATCTCTAGAAGGAACATATGCACTCATTGCTTTTCAAGGTGAAAAATCAGAAATTATTCTTGTAGGATTAGGTCAACTTCCTAACATTCCATTAGTTGTTGTTATGGATAAAATAAACTATAAAGCTGGTGAAACTGCAATTATTTCAATTATTGGTGAGCCGGGAGGAACTATACCTCTATTAATTATTAATCCATCTGAACAGATTGTTTTTGATGATATAATTACTCTTGGACAAGATGGTAAGAAAGAATATGAATTGGATTTAACTGGTTATGCATCTGGTGTTTATACAGCAGTATTTTCCAAAGCAAATGTAAAAGCTGAAGAGCTTTTTTCAGTTGGATTACAAACTGGTTCTGGCCCAATTGAAATTAATACAACTAAAGACGCCTATAAACCAGGAAATCCAATTTTAGTTTTAGGAAAATCTGGACCCAACATTATTGTCAAAATAACTTTGTATGATCCTGATGGAAATGAGGTAAAATCTAAAGAGATTTTTACTGACAAAGATGGAACCCTTTCTGAAGGATCCTTTAGGATTCCCTCAGAAGCAAAGATTGGAGTATGGAAAATGAAAGCTGTAAGCGGTCCTAATTTTGTAGAGATAGAGTTTTCAGTAACACCTAGCCAAGAACAAGGAATGTCAGTTGTAGTCAAAAATGTTGAAAAATCATCCCTAGGACTTCTAGTAACAATTAATGGATTTGGAGCAGCTGTTACTCAAACAGTTGTGATAGAAATTACGTCGTCTGATGGAGAGATGGTAGACGAACTTAGAATATTTTCTACTGGTATTGGTGATTTCTCTACTATTTGGATAATTCCTAAAGATCTTCCTCCTGGAATCTATACAATAAAGGCAACATCTGTAAATGACAGTGCAGAAACCACCTTTGAGTTAGAATAATTAATTCGAAATAATTTTTATTCCTGAAATTTTGCTCCCTTTACGTGAATCTTAAAGAAATTATTACTGAATATCAAGGCTTTCCAAAAAAGGGAGTTCTATTTAGAGATTTTAGTCCAATTCTAAAAGACCCTCAAGCTTTATCGTATGTTGTTGATGAGCTATCCAAACATTTTCATCCAAACAATATTGATATTTTTGCTGGAATAGAATCCAGGGGATTTTTGCTTGCAATGGCAATGGCTATTCGGTACAACAAGGGAATGATAATGATAAGAAAAGTTGGAAAGCTTCCGGGAAAAACTGCTAAACTTTCATACACTATAGAATATGGAAAAAATACAATCGAAATTCAAAGTAGTTCTATTTCTAAAGGAGATCGTGTTTTAATTTGTGATGATTTGTTAGCTACTGGTGGAACTGCAGAAGCGTCTGGAAAATTAATTGAAAAAATTGGTGGAAAAATTGCAGGTTTTGCATTTATTGTAGAGCTTACTGAGCTAAATGGCATGAAGAAAATTAGCAAATACAACTGTAGATCATTGGTGAAATATTAGTGGAACAAAAGGCTGAAATCGGAATTTTTGGAGGAACTGGAATCTATGATTCAGGTCTTTTGCAAGACTCTAAAGAGGTAACTATAGATACTCCTTATGGTAAAACTTCAGATTCTATTACCATTGGAGTGTTCCATGAAAGAAAAATTGCATTTATGTCAAGGCATGGAAAAAAACACACCATTCCCCCGCATATGATAAATTTTAGAGCAAACATTTGGGCTTTCAAAGAACTTGGGATTTTAAGAATAATTGCACTATCAGCAGTGGGTAGTTTAAAAGAAGAAATTAAACCGGGTGATTTTGCATTACCAACTCAATTTTTAGATTTTACAAAATCCCGCAAAGGTTCATTTTCTGAAGACGGTAGAGTTATTCACATTTCAGTTGCTGATCCATTTTGTCCCGAACTTCAAAAAGCAGTAACAAAAGTTGCACAAGAACAAAGTGTTACAATGCACAAAAATTGCACGTATGTGTGCATTGAAGGCCCTAGATTTTCTTCGAAAGCAGAATCAAAATTCTTCAGAAATACTGGTGCAGACATCATTGGAATGACACTAGTTCCAGAATGTCAGCTTGCTAGAGAAGCACAAATGTGCTATGTTTCAATTTCTACAGTCACAGATTATGATGTATGGGCTGAAAAATCAGTAACAGCAAAAGAAGTTTTGGAAACCTTATCCAAAAATGTAGAAAAAACAAAAAAAATACTTACCGTTTTGATCAATGAGATTCCTCAATCAAGAAGTTGTGTCTGTGAAAAGGCTCTATTAGAGGCCGAATTTTAGTCATCAACAAAAGATTCTTTTTTCAATCCTTCTGGAAGTGTTAAATTTCCTTGTAAGAGGTTTTTTTGAAGGGACATTATAACTTCATCAATATCATATCCCAGTTTTTTCAATTCTTTCTCAGTTGTTTTTGAAATTTTTGCTCCAACATTTTGTCCTCCAATTCTTCCAAAAGCAATTGCGTTAAATCGAAAAGAATGAGCATCGATAGTAAATTTGCCAGTTATTTTTGCAGCCATTTGGCTTCCGTGAAGATTGGTTACATGAACTTCAAGTTTCAATTTAACTTCCTAAATTTCAACTGCTTTATTGACATTATCATCTATAAGAAAACTCCAGTGTTTATCATCCTCCACTTTGAAATTTTTTACATTAAGAGGAATGACGTGTTCATCTAAACATTCGTGATTAATATTTGAATTTTCTTTTAATTTTACTAATTTCCATTTGTCTTTTCCCTTTTGAAGTTTACAAACAGTGACCGCCCACTTTTCATTCTCATATATTGGTGGCATTCCTACGATTTCTGTAATTGCTTCAATTCCAAGTTGTTTTTCTTCACAGAAAATTTTCTTACAAACACCACATCGCCAAACATCCACTGATCCAATAGTTCGTACATCGATGTTTAAATTCACAACACCAAAGTAGACTGGTTGATGATTGCAAGTTTCAGATTCTACTG